>DAWDUP010000018.1:17563-22024 GCA_052346825.1 Candidatus Fimivicinus sp.
AGAAAATCTGCCATTCGACAATGGTTACTAAACGATGTGCCTGCTATCAAACGCCTGCCGATCCCGGTCCGGGATCGGCAGGCGATCTTTTTGGGGAACCCCTCATTTCGATTGTTTTATAGTGTTTTTCAGAAGGTTTTCTGTTTCACAGGATAGCATACCTCTGTGACCAGTTCCTCCGGATTCTGCGTCTGCGCGGGGCTGACATGATAGATGCTGAATGCCGCACCGTCAAATTCGTATCCGTTATCCCGCACCCAGCAGGCTACCGCTTCGTTCGCCTCCGTGATTTTTTCATAGCTGCCCTGATAGGTTGCTGAAGCAATCTGGATCGCGGGGACTGTTTTAAACCGGACATGCTCCGTATCCTGATAACTGCCCGTTACTGCGATCTGGATTTCCACATCCACGTCGCTCTCCTTATAGCCTTCGTCATGATAGACGGCGAGGCTGTAGCACGGGTCCGCCACCTGGAGATGCAGGCGCGCGGTTTCCCGCTGTAATGTGTTCCAGAGGATCTGCTCCTGATCGTAAGCGGGGATCACCTGCCGCACGCTTGCGACCTGCCGTTCGGGCATTTGTTTTAAAGTGACATCATAGTTCATCGTTCCATCATCCTTTCCGAGCCGCTCTATCGCGGTCTCCAGCAGTTTGAGCCGGTAGACTGTCTCTTCAGCCTCGGCCTTCAGCTCCGTTTGCCTTTGCGTCAGGAAGGCGGAGAGCGCCTCCGGGTCGTCGTAGCGGCGCAGGATTTCCGGAATCGCCGCCAGGCGGAAGCCCATATCCTTGAGCGCCGTGATCCGCACGGCTACCGGAAGCTGCGCTTCGCTGTAATACCGGTAGCCGGTGAAGGCGTCCACATGCTCCGGGGTCAGCAGGCCGAGTTCGTCGTAATGGCGCAGCATCCGGATGCTGATTTGCGCCAGCTTTGAGAAATCGCCGATTTTTAGCATTTTGTCATCTCCACATATGTGTTTTTGAGCTCAGGATCAGAATAAACGATGTCACAGTGTGAGGGTCAAGAGGAAAAATGAAAAAATGGAGATGCATTTTTTTGCATCTCCATTTTTATGTGCCCTTCTCGTTTTAGTCCTCGTCCGGATATCCGTTTGGGTTCTGCTTCTGCCAGCGCCAGCTGTCCTCGCACATCTCTTCAATGCCGCGCGCAGCTGTCCAGCCGAGCTCCTTCGCCGCCTTCGAAGGATCGGAATAGCAGGTGGCAATGTCGCCCGGGCGGCGGTCGGTTACCTGATAGGGGATTTTTTCGCCGGAAGCTTTCTCAAAGGCATGCACCACATCGAGCACGCTGTAACCGACGCCGGTGCCAAGATTGTAGATGCCGACACCGCTTTTTTGCGCGCACTTTTCGACCGCTTTGACATGGCCGAGCGCAAGGTCGACGACATGGATGTAATCGCGCACGCCCGTTCCGTCCGGCGTGTCGTAGTCATCGCCATAAACCTGAAGCTGCGGCCGCTTGCCGATGGCGACCTGCGTGATATAAGGCATGAGGTTGTTTGGAATCCCATTGGGGTCCTCGCCGATGCGGCCGCTCTTATGCGCCCCGATGGGGTTGAAGTAGCGCAGCAGAGTGACGCCCCAATCATGATCGGCCTTGTAGAGGTCCTGCAGAATTTGCTCGATTATGAGCTTCGTGGTGCCGTAGGGGTTCGTCGTGCCGCCCGTGGGCATGTCTTCACGCAGAGGGGAGGGATTATTCATGCCGTAGACAGTGGCGGAGGAGCTGAATACCATTTTCTTGACGCCCGCGTCGCGCATCGCTTCGCACAGCGTGACCGTACCGCCGACATTGTTTTCATAGTATTCCAGCGGCTTGACGCAGGACTCGCCGACTGCTTTCAGGCCGGCAAAGTGGATGACCGCGTCGATCTTTTCCTTCCGGAAGATGCGGTCGAGGCCCTCACGGTCGCGGATATCGCACTCATAAAAGCCGAATTCCTTGCCGCTGAGCTCGCCGATGCGGCGCAGGACTTCCCTCTTGCTGTTGTAAAAGTTATCGAGTATAATAACTTCATAGCCCGCCTTGAGCAACTCAATGCAGGTGTGGCTGCCGATATAGCCGGCGCCGCCGGTGACAAGAATCGTCATGGTAAACTCCTCCTCAGGTTTTGAAGATACGGTGCGGTTTCCCGCTTTCCTTCCACTTTTATTATAGCGCAGGAATCCGGGAAAACCAATAGGGAGTTTATCAAATCATGAGAGGAAAAAGCATGCTGACTTTTGAAGAAATTAGGAAAAATCCTGAAATCAAAACGTATATCGAGCGCAGCAACGAGGTGCTGGGAGCGGTGGGCTTCACAGAGCACGGCTTCCCCCATGCGCTGCGCACCTCGGATATCGCCTCACGCATCCTGCGGGAGCTTGGCTATGATGCGCGTACCTGCGAGCTTGCGCAGATCGCGGGCTATATGCACGATATCGGAAATCTCGTCAACCGCCATTACCACGCGCAGAACGGCGCGTGCCTGGCCTTCAATATCTTGACGCGTTTGGGTTTTTCGCCGGATGAGACCGCACAGATCGTTTCCGCCATCGGGCATCACGATGAGAAGACGGCGGCGGCGGTCAGCCCGATTGCGGCGGCGCTGATCCTGGCGGACAAGAGCGACGTGCGCCGTTCGCGCGTGCGCAGCAAGGAGACGGTAAGCTCCGATATCCACGACCGCGTGAATTTCGCTGTGCAGAAGGCGGAGTTGAAGATTGACACGGAAGAAAAAACGATTATATTAAAGATCAAGATCGATACGGAAATCTGCGCGGTGATGGATTATTTTGAGATCTTTCTTGACCGCATGATGCTGTGCAAGAAGTCAGCGGATTACCTCGGCCTGAAATTCGAATTGCTGATCAACAATTCCAGGCTTCTTTAATGCCAGCGGGAAGGATGCTTCTATGCAGAATTTAACAGATATTAGCGTTGTGCGGGACGTGCTTTCCCGGCACGGCTTTACCTTTTCTAAAGCGCTGGGGCAAAATTTCCTGATCAATCCATCCGTCTGCCCGCAGATGGCAGAGCGTTGTGGCGTGGATGGGCATGGCGTACTGGAAATTGGGCCGGGCGTCGGCGTGCTGACGGCGGAGCTCGCCAAGCGAGCGCAGAAAGTTGTTTCGTTAGAACTAGATAAAAGGCTTCTGCCGGTGCTTGCGGAAACCCTTGCCGACTTTAACAATGTGACAATTGTCAATGATGACGCGCTGAAAGCGGATTTGCGCGCGCTTTTGGAAGAGCATTTTGCGGGGATGGAGGTATGCGTTTGCGCAAACCTTCCCTATTATATCACCTCGCCTGTGATCATGCGGTTGCTGGAAGAGCGCCTTCCCTTCCGCTCCATTACAGTAATGGTTCAGAAAGAAGCGGCCGACCGCCTGTGCGCCCCGGTCGGAAGCCGGGAGGCGGGTGCAGTGACCGTGGCGGTACAGTATTACGCACGGGCAGAGAAGCTTTTCTCCGTGTCGCGCGGATCATTCCTGCCGGCGCCGAATGTGGACAGCGCAGTCATCCGCCTGCAGATTCGTGAAGCACCGGCGGTAACAGTGGCGGACGAGAGGAAATTTTTTCGCATGGTGAAAGCGGCCTTTGGGCAGCGCCGCAAAACAGCGCTCAATGCGATCAGCGCCGGAATGGCGCTGCAAAAGGCTGATGTAGCATCAGCGCTTGAGAGGGCAGGCCTATTGGAGAACATCCGGGCGGAGCAGCTGTCAATGGAGGGGCTCGCTGCCCTATGTGAAGCTCTGCCGGGCTGAAAAGATCAAAAAAGCCGTCCCCAAAAGGCCGGGGGACGGCTTTTTTGCGGAAAATTTTCACAAACTTTTTGGGCTAAAATTTTATGTGAAGTTTATGGATTGTAGATTGTTACAGAATTTTAACATATTGATTGTGAGGGTTGCACAATTCAGAGCAAAACAAGTTCAGACAAATAGAAAAAGTGAAAAAGAAAGGAAAGGATTGCGGATTGGTTAATATGCACAAATAAACAGATGAATAGTTGTGCAACATTTCTTGACAAGGCGGATATACTGTGGTAGACTAAAATCACAACAAAGGAAAGGAGGGATTGATATGATGGAAAGAACTTCTGATCTGCACATGACGGAGCGGAAAACGCTCAACGAGCTGATCAACAGCAAGCGCATGGGCGGCTGGAAGAGGCTGCGCAAAACGCTGGAGCTGGCTGCACTGATTCAGGCGGAGAGTGGCAGGGGTTTCATCGGTTGAATCCTGGATTTGCGATAACATCCCGACATATGATATGTCGAACGGATGGCGGAGGCGAAAGCGCCTCCCATCCAGGATGGGCCGGATGAGTGCATTACGCGCGCACAGCGCGATCATATAGAATACAGGAGTTGGCCGCCGCGATTGTTTCGCGGCGGCCCTGTTTTTTGTGAAAGATCAGAGCGTCGTAGTTGTTTTCCTGTATAGGGAGCTTATGGCCGTAT
>DAWDUP010000019.1:0-10949 GCA_052346825.1 Candidatus Fimivicinus sp.
GGCCATCAGAATTACGGCCTTTGGATGGACGCCGAGCTGGATCGTCCGCTCCGTCGCGTTTGTCCCGAAAAAGGTGCCGGCCGCAAAGGGAGCGTTCCAGAGGGCCTTGTCGGAGATTGTGACATGCAGATCCGCGTTGGCGAGATGTCCGCCAAGCTTTTCATCGAGGATGCGGTTGTCCTGATTGAAGTCCGCGCGTTTCGGCGTGTCTGCGCCCGCCCAATTGTTGAGCCCGAGCTTTTCTGTTTTTGCACTGCTGGGCATGGTTTCACCTCCTCTATTCGGTGTCCTCCTGCAGCTCCCACCGCAGGGAGAGCGCATCCCAGATGTCGAATGGCGTACCGGCTGCGTCCAGCGTGTCCCAATTCTCCGCGGGAAGGTCCGCCCAGATTTTCAGCTGCGCGGGCAGGCTGCGCTCGATTGCATGGACTGCCGGCGCACAGTCGATCAAAGTGCCTGCATTGCCTGCGAACCACAGGCGGATGGTATGCGCTGAAACATCCTCTTCGAGAGCGCCTGCAAAACCGACCGTTTCCAGAAGTGCCCGAATCTCCTCACTCGTGAAGCCCGGGGGCCCGAGGGAAAGGCGGGCAAGAATCCCGGCCCGGCGTTCGGACAGGGGGGCATCCTCCTGATGGAGGCCTAAAACACGCTCCCAAACGGCAAGGCGTTGCAATGGGGCCGTCTGAATAAAAGCCGCCTGCGTCAGGCGCTCAAGCCGCTGCGCCGCCTTTTCGAGACTCTGTGCATAGGCGCTCAGCTCTGCGAGTACGGAGCTTCCCGGAGAGAGCGCATAGAGGTGCAGGGGAAGGAGCGTTTGTGTCATTTGTTTCAGTATGGACAAGCGTTTCCCTCCCTCATAGCATGGATTGCACGGAGATCGTGCCTGGAACCAGCTTTACGTCCGCTGAGAGCAGCGTGTCCTCCGCAGGAGATTCCAGCGCGTAATTGGCCACACCCTCCACATGGAACAGTACTTCTCCGATCCGGGCGGCCAGAAGAGAGCTGCCAAGCGGCAGGGCCTCCAAAAAGCCACGCAGTGCGTCTTCGCAGCGGGCGGTCACCTGTGCGGCATCATAGCCATATTCCACAAGCACCTTGGCGGAGAGGTTCATCCGGGTACGGACAGCGGCACGCACGAGGACGTCCGTGTCG
The DNA here is from genome assembly GCA_052346825.1 of Candidatus Fimivicinus sp. Classification (GTDB taxonomy): domain Bacteria; phylum Bacillota; class Clostridia; order Oscillospirales; family Acutalibacteraceae; genus Fimivicinus. Next base: position 1,156 of record DAWDUP010000019.1, read on the forward strand.
ATTTCCCGCTCATGGGAAAAATCCTCCTGGATACGGGCCACAAGCGCTGCGTCCGGCGTTTCGGCCGCAGTCAGGATGACAACATCCACCGTCCCCGCGCCGCGGGCGCGCGGCAGGACGGAGGCCTCCAGCACGAATTCGTAGGAGAGTGCTTTTTCACGGTAGGTGTCTGCGTTTGCCCCGTTGGGCATCCTGCCGAGTGTGTCAAGCAGGCGGCGGCGCAGATGCTCATCCGTTTCCGCATCCGCTCCGCCGTCAAAGGGGGCCGGATTGGTCACCTGTGCAACGCCCTGCGGCGGATTGACCGGCAGCGTGATCGTTCCGGCGGCCACATTGGAGGACGCACCTAGCTCCAGCGCACGCGCACGGACGCAGACCTGTGTTTCTCCAGCGTGCAGCGTCGCCTGCTCCAATGTGGAGAATTGCCTGCCATGCGTCCCCGGCGCCGCGCAGAGTACTCCGGCGGGGAGCGTTATCTCCGGCATTTCTTCCGCCACCGGCCGGGAGAAACAGAGCTGCCCCTCGGCAAAGGAGGCCGCCTTCCGCACAAGCCCCCACATGGCGGCAAGGTTGTCGAGCTGTGCACCCACGGCAGAGTCCGGAAAAACCTGCCGCTGAAGCCAGCTGATGCGGGCGTGCAGGGAAAACAGCTGCCCGGCCAGCACACGCAGGCGGATGCCTGCATCAGAAGCATCGTCTGGGCGGCTGCCGCTTCTGGATTCATAGGAAGCAAGAAGCTCCTCCAAAATGCCCTGATAGGTATATGGGTTATCCATCTGTCTGAATCAAAACCTCCTTTTCCCAGTTCTTTCCGGCGAGCCGGATGAGAAAGCCGGTCAATCGTCCGCTTTCGTCTCGCTGGCAGTCCGCGGAGTGCACGCGGACGTTCGGTAGGGGGAGAAGCGCCTCCTGTGCAAGCTCCATTGCCCGCGCGGCGCAGTCCGTCTCCTCTGGATTTTTTGCAAGGGCACAAAGCCCGCTGCCGAAGGAGGGCTGGTAAAGAAAAGCCCCCTTTGGTACCTGAAGCCGGATCAGGCAGCGCTGCAATTCCTCTTTCCAGCCGGTGACAGCAATTGGTTTTCCGCAGATGTCCAGCGCCCAATCTCTGTTTGCGAGTAGTGTATCCAAATGGCTTTTCATTCCTTTCTTTCTTCCAGCTTCCAGGCGCGCACCGTGCCGTCTCTGGTGATGGTGACGCCATTTAAGTCGATTTCTCCGCTGTTTTTCAGCGTAAGGCTTGCGCCGCCCGCTGAGAATAGCCGGATTTCCCCCGGCCGGAGCCCTTGTGTATCCGTCACCCGGACACCTGTGCAGATCGTTTCGCCCGCACAGGGGGAGAGAAGCACCTGCGCGCCCTGGCTGGGGATGGAAATCAGGCCGGCGGGCGCGTAGAGCGGGACATTCTGCCGCCGCGCAGATCCGGTGGCGGCGAGCTCTGCATTCTGAAAGGAATCCGCCCGTCCGTTTTCTGCGGGGCCCATCCGGGTGGACTGTGCAATTTTTTGCGTCATCCACATAGAATATTACCTCCCAATTAAAAATGGCCTTTTGGGCGCAACGTCACGGTGCATCCAGCGCCGCTTTGCGCCCAATGGTACCGCATCGACCAGATGCACCAATCTCCTCTGCTTGGCGTGCAGGCGGCGTCCGGCGCATGCACGGCGTCGCCGAGCTCTCCGGCAAAGGAAAACGGCGCTTCCAGGATCAGCTCCTCGCTTCCTGCGAGAGAGCGCTTGAGCAGCAGCTCCACTTCCCGTCTGCCACGCCACGCGGGGGACTGTGCAAGATTCAGAAACCGTCTCGTCTGCAGCGGACAGGCTCCTGGTTCCTGCTCCATCGTATAGAGATAGTCGCTTTCCCGGTCCGGCCGGTAACGAACCTGTGAAATCACGCCATAGGGCCGCCGGATTCGTTTCAGGGACGTATAGCGGATTCCTCCGGCGGCCTGATTGGAAAACAGATGGGAAGCCTTCTGGCCCGGAGGACAGGCCTCCAATACGCCGTCGCCCATCACCCGCGGCTGCCATCCGCACACATAGGAGCAGAAATCCGAGAGCACCTCCCATTCGCTCTGCCCTTTTCCAACGTGGTAAACGCCGGGGCACCGCCCCTCCCCGCGCACACCGGACAGGCCGTAAGGCGCGGCGTGCAGCAGAAAGAGCGCTTGCAGATCCGGCCGATTGTAGCTTGCAGGCAGCGCTTCGTTGTCAATTAGTGCGCCGCCCTGAGAACGCGCGCTGATCAGAAGGCGTGGTCCTGATCGATCGAGGGAAAAGACCTGCTCGTCGACCGTGCCGGCAAAAAGCGCCGCGGCGGAATTTTCCCGGATGATTTGAATGCCAGAGAGCGGGGGGAGAGATTCATTCATAGAAAAAGATAACGTGGCCTGGCGGGCCGGTGAGGTGCAGGTAATTTTAACCTCCAGTCTGTCCGGCGTAGGGAGCGTAATTTCCTTTCCGTCCTCCATCCGAAGGGCTGTATAGTTCATCGGATATTCACTTCCTCTCCCGCGCCCACGCTCCACGGCTCTGGAATCTCCGGGTTGAGCGCGAGAAGGCGCTCAATGGGGATGGAAAAGCGCGCTGCCAGATGCCAGAGCGTTTCGCCTTCTTTAAGCAAAACGGTGGGTTCTTCGCATGGAGCGCTTTTGTATTCTGCCGGGCTCTCCCGGAAGGAGAAAGCATACTCGACCATCCGCATGCTGCCGCGCAGCAGGGTAAGCTCTGTCAGGACAGCCTGCATGGGGCCGTATTCTGGCAGGGTAAGAATCTCTGCGCCGCCCTTTGACAGAAGCGCATGCAGGGTGGCGAACTGTGCTGCGGCGTCCGGGCCGGTAAAGAAGCCGCGCCCGCTGACAGAACGCAGAAGAGGGCCGTCTTCCTGCAGCGAGGGAACGGGAAACAACGTTTCTCGGGTATGCCTGCCATCCTCTACACGGATTTCTATGGGATTGATTGGCCATGAGAAGGGGCCAAACCGCATGCTCGTCATTGCAACCGTCCTTTCTTTAAGGCTGCATCGGCGCGGGGTAAAGGCGCGCGTCGCGCTCGAGCGCAAGGGACACCTGCTCCAGCAATGCTGCGCTATCGTCTGGTGGCGCCGCTACACTCTGCGCCTGCTGTGAGAAAACTTCTTCCAACATAAAAAGAACCACCCTTTCAGGAAATGTGCCGCGAAAGCGCGAGCAGGACGGCTTTTTCCACGGCGCATTCGCGCGGCGAAAGCTTCTCCGTGATGGAGAGCCATTCGCAGCCTTCATAAGTAATACGGGCCTGCGGCTTAACGATCACGAGTGAAAAGCCGCTGAAAGAAAACAGATCAATTTCCCCATTCTCCGGCGAGAGACGGGAAAGCGTGATGGTATACTGCATCGGGCCGAGGCCTGCCGCCTGTCCCTCCGGCGCGCCAAAGGGGACGACCGGATACCCCTCCCGGCGGGCCTGTGTCTCACAGCCTTCTACCGCCGCAATCCGCTTCCCGTCCGCTTCCAGGAAAATATCTCGGCCCGTCACACGGGAAAAACGCTGGATATCGGTCATTCGCTTTTCTCTCCTTCCTCGCGGTATCCCTGCAGCTTCATTTCGATCCAGGCGTTCAGCTCCAGAGACCCTGTCTCCTTGCGGGCGCTGATCGGGCCGCAGCCGGCGGATGTGACAGCGAAGGGCGCGTCAAAGAAGAGCGCCTCCCAGATGCGTTCAAAGGTTTCCTGGCAGGCGCTGCCGCCCAACCGGTTCGGCGCATGAATCTGGAGGCGTATGCGCAGCGCCCACGGGTAGCCAGTCAATGCATGATCATCCCTTTCGCCGATGAACCGCCCGAGTACGTCCGGGGTGCATTCGGTCCGCTCCAGTCCGACGGCTACCGTGATGCGGCGCAGGGGGGAATCCTTCTGCGCCGCAGGATAATCTTCGCAGAAGGTGACATCCGAAAGGGCCTCCCATTCAGAGAGAAAACGGAGCACCTCATGTACTGCATCTAAAAAGCCGCTCATTGCGTCGCCTCCGTCACGCTGCGCAGGATCGCCCAAATATAGAGCGCTTCTTCGCCGATCGTCACCCGTTCGGCTCGGTCAATCTGATAGCACTCCCCGCCGAAGGCATTCAGGCGCGTGTCCTCCCCCAGTCTCGTTATGTCGTGCACGGCGGGGCCGATATAGAGATAGTAGCCCGGGTTGTGGATGCCAATTGCCGTGTGGACGCCTTCGAGGTACATTTTGTTTTTATACCGCAGCGGCTGAATAAACGCCTTGAACTGCGGCGAATGCCAGCCGTCCTCCGTGGATAGGCTGACGCTGCGCCCATAGCGTTCCATGAGCATGGAAAGCTCTTCCTTCATCAAATCAGCTCCTCTCTAAATCCCGACCTGCCAGAAGGCAAAATCGTCGTCGCGCAGCAGGGGCGCGGCCTGTGCCAGCGCTTCCCCCAGAAGCGATTTGGAAAAGCGGCTTTGTGTGTCTGCGTTTTTGGGGGGCGTGATGCTGACGTCGCCTGCCCGGAAGGAGAGCTGCTGCATTTCGTCGGCGGCGCGGCATTTCACCAGCCAGCTTCCAGCAAGCGCAGCCGCGGCGAACGTAATGCGCGCATCCTCTGCGAAGGCGGGATCCGCCAGCTTCGCCGTAAGCGCCTGGGCGGCCTGTTCGCAAAGAAGCTGTGCTGCTGGCTCCGCATGCTGTGCAGGCGGCATTATCAGCTTCAGCTTTTCCAAAACAATGGAAGCGTCAATCATGAAATAGTCTCCTTTTGAGCAAAAAAATTGTAAAAATATATAGAGTTCTGAATAAATTTTAGATTGACAGCACCTTCGACGCATCCGGGAAAATTTTTGCAAAGCCCGTGATCGTCGTGATGGCGGCACGTTCGAGCTGTCGGTCGATGAGCTTGTCGTAGTCCGTCATCACGTCCTGCGCCTGCACCTTTTCGAGCGCACAGCTCCGGTCAAGCGCGATGAGCTTTCCCTCTCCCACAGCTGCGGATTTGACGAGGTCCGCGCCAAGCGGCGTGACCATGCTGCCTGTGGCGTGAAAATTGAGGCCCGCTGCGGCATCACGAAATTCCGTCAGGGATAAAAGCTTTTCCATCACGCCGGGAGAAGCGACGAGCGTGTTGAGCGCGTAGGGGTCAAAGCTATTCCAGAGCTTGATCAGATCGTCATAGGAGAGCGTACCGCCCTGCGATACAGAGACGACGGGTGCGGCGTTATCGTTACCATCACCGTTGACCAATACGTCAACCGCATCCCTGAGCTGTGCGCGGGCGATATAGCTGCCGATCTGGCGCAGGGTGACGGTAAAGAGATCGAGGCGTTGGAATCGGATCGCCTCATATGACGCGACGAGCATCCGGCCGCGCTTGTGCAGGCGTACAAGATTCTCCTGCGTTTTGACAGCCGTCTGCGGAAGGAATGCGCCCTCCGCCACGCGCTTGAGTGACCGGTCGTCCTCCTCCGGGACAGAGGTGATCGTGCGGTAGTCCATGCCGTCGATCTTTGTGGTGGCGGCTACGATGCGGGGAAGCACGTCCGCTTCATCCAGCCCCTGGCGCACAGCGCGCGAAACATATTCAGGAAACAGGGCCGCCGAATCTGAGGTCTGAAAGAATTTTTCTACTACGTCGCTGCCAGGGCCGCTGACACGGATATCGAAGCGCTTGAGCTGCCGCTGAAAGGCGTCGAGCCCTTCGAGCGCCGAGCCCTTATAGTTTTCCGAGGGGTCGAGCGCCTCGAGCGTGCGGGTGAGGGATTGTCCGCCGGCATACATGCCCTTCTCCAGGCGGATGGTATCGTAATTATTCATATTGAACTCCTTTCTAAATTACAGTAAAAATCCGACCATTTTTTGGGCGGTGTCGACCTCCAGAACAAGGCGCAGCGGCCCGCTGGAGGCGGTTTTTACGTTGCCGTTTCCGTCTGCGGCAAGGGCGGTATAGCCAAGGGCGGGGGCGCTCCCACTGTAGGGAGCTTTTACGAAGCCTTTCATCTGAATGCCCGCATAGCCGTCCTCCGGCGCGGCGGATAAAAAGCCCGCGAACGTCTCGTCCGCTTGGCAGGGAGCGGCGGTGAAGCTGCCGCTGATGGCGACAGGCGTGCCCCTTGTAGCGCTTTCTCCCATCTTCAAGGTGATGATTTCTTCGGCAAAGCCGTTTAAGGATACGCTCATGGTTGTTTCCTCCTAAGTTTAGATTTGGAATGCTAGATTTTCCTGTTTGAATGCTTCCCTGTCCGGCACAGTGAGCTGGACTGCGGGCGGGTCGGCTTGTGCCGCCGTGCTGAGCATGGATTTCAGTGCGGTCAGCTCCTGTGTGCTGCATTTCTGGAGCAGCTCCGGGCATTGGCCGAGGTCGAGCTGCGGCAGATGCAGCGCGCACAACCGGACGACCTCCTGCGTGAGCGCGTCACGATACTGTTTACCGTCGTCCGCAAGCGTTTCGAGCGCTTGGATGTGCAACAGGATACCATCCGCCTGCGCCTTTGTCAGGGTGACGCCGGCGCCGGCGCTTTTTAGGGTGTTGAGCAGTTCGTCCATATCCTGATTCCCTCCCTTCTCAATGAAATAGGCCTTTGTAACGCCAGCCCTCGGCTGCGCGGGGACGGCGACGAACGACCATTCGTAAGCATCCTGTGCTCCGCTGAGGACGGTGTGGCAGCGCTTGCCGTCATAGATGTACCCTGGCAGATGCATACAGGACTCTGTGCGACGATTCGCCCCGCAGATGGAGCAGATTCTTTGTGCGACCGCACAGCCGACGCTGACCTCTTTTTTGATGCCTGCATCGATTTCCGCAATGAGCCCCTTGTTTTCCGGCGTGCGTACCATATAGGCCCGTGCGCGCAGGGCGGTATAGGGCTCGCCCATACTGGTGTACTTCGTTTCATCCGTCTCCACCCAGGTGCGGTAGGTGCGGGCGGTCTGGTCGCGGCCCTTCATGCTGTGGTCGAATAGGCCCGGCTTGCCCGGATAGAGCGAGGCGAGCGTTTCGAGTGCCTCCCGGCTGAAGCGTTCGCCATCGCGGTCGATCTCATTGTCGCAGAGAGTGACGGTGAAGGCGTAAACCTCTTCCCGTTTCAAGGGAGAGCGGGCATACTGGTTGATTTCTGCAAGCTCTTCGGGCGGTGGAAAGCCGCCATCAGAGGTTGTCGGATGTTTCATCTTCTTTTTACTCCTTTCCTGATTTTTGTCTCGATTCCAGTTCAGCGGCCTGCGCATGATAAAGGTGCGCCCGACCGAGCTCGACCTCGTCCTGCAGCGTGATGTCATCCCAGATGACCTGACAGCCGCTTAAGTGACCATTCAGGCGCAGAAAAGTCCGGCAGACGGTCTCGATCACCGGCGTGAGAATCCGGCGGTAGCTTTCGAGCTCGCTGGTGAGTACGTCCGCCTGCTGCGACGACATGCGCTCCGTCGAAGACCAGTGAAGCCCCAGCAGGAAGGGCGGGAGGCCCGTTTTCGCCACAATCTGCTCAAGCATCTGGCGGACGGGGACTTCGCTGTCGAGGATCTGATTGTCTGCGCCGATAACGCGGATATCCACGTCTCCTACCGCGACGAAGTCCTTGATTCGCCCGCCGCTGTTCATCGCCTCTCCCCACTCCTTGGCCACCTGCAGGGCGCGCTCCTTGGCAAAGGCGCGATCCATCGCGTCGTTATGCGGCTTGTAGGTGACGGCGAATCGCACATTTCCCACGCGCTCCCAATTGAGCCCGATCGTCTGATAGATCTGCAGAAGAATCTTGCTGATAAAGGGCAGCCCCTGCAGCAGAGAGTTGCCGCCAAGCTGGCCGGCGCGCGGATTGAGCACGGAGAGCAAAATACGCTCCGGGTGCGGGGCGGGCGTGGCTAAGGCGCCGGGCCCCCTGCGGCAGACGACGGTCTGAAGGGCGCTTTTGCCGCGCCGAAGCTCGAGCGCGTCGAGCGGTGCGTTATATAGCGCCATCTGTCCGCCGCCCAGCGGTACCATTTCTCCGACCGCTGTGCCGAAGGTGAGCAGCTGGTCGAAATAGGTATTCAGAAAGGCCTCCATACCTTTCTGACAGCCGCCCACGGGGACGTTTGACAGAAAGGCGTCCAGCATTCTCTGCACCTTTTTGTCTGCACAGGCGACGGTAAACCCACCTGTCAGCCGGATGAGCTTGATGATCGCCGCGTCGATGAGAGGGACTGCCTCGCGCAGCTTTTCATAGAGTTTTCCCTCTGCTGGGAAAAGCGGGGAGTACCGCATCAGCTCTCCAAAGGGCTGCGGCGAAGCAGTCTGCGGAACACAGGCTGCTCCGGCGGGGGATGGGGTTGCTTTTCGTTTTCGGAAGGGCATATGCTCTCTCCTTTCTGGTTGTTTATTGCCGATCGGCGGCCAGCGCATAGAAGCTGTCGTCCGGGCTGGCCAGTACGGTGGAGACAAAATAGCGGATATCATCCATCGCGTGGTCGTGCTCCTTGCGAGGTGCATCCCTTGCGGCGCGGGCATCCCAGCGGTAAAGGCCGAATTCCCGGATGGTGTCCCGGCAGGCTGGAGCGATGCGGAGCTTTTCTGCCTTCAGAGCGTTCGATACCCGCCGGATGCCGTCGAGCACCTCGTTTTTGGCAGGGATCACGGGGTATCTGCCATAGCGGCGGATGCAGGCGAGAAAGCTCGCGGCGGATGGGTCCACAATGACTGCATTGACAGGCAGCTCGCCGGCCAGTGCTGCCACCTCGGCGTAATATTCCTCGTCCGTTTTTTGCTGGCCCTCCCTGCGGGAATCGTAATAATACTCCCGCAGGCGGTACCAGATGCCTCCCTGTTCTCCCCAGAGGCCGCAGGAAAATGGATTCACTGTGCCGTAGTCGCAGGAGAGATAGTACTCTGTGCAGCTTTGCGGCGGCGCGGTGATGAGATGGCTGCCGAACATCGGATATACCAGCCCCTGCGCGGCTACCCATTTCCCCTCGACGAACCGCTCATAAAACGCGCCGCTGTAGAGCGTTTCATAGCGCTTCAGGATCGCCGGGGTGAGGGAGGGGTTGTCCCGCATGGTGAAGTGCAGGTAGAGGCAGTTCTTTTCCTTCGCCTTCAGGACCCATTCCTCATGGAACCAGTGCTGCGGGTGCTCCGGGTTACAGTTGAACCAAAATTTTGATCCCTCCAGCGAGCAGCGCGCAAGCGATTGTTCCACAAAGGAGCGCGGCATAAGCGCCACCTCGTCGAGCAGGACGCCGCCGAGCGTCATGCCCTGGATGAGCGAAGCGGAGGATTCGTCCCGCCCGCCAAAGAGGTAAAAGCGGTTTTTCCGCCCGCCGCGGCTGATTTCGATTACATTGTGCGTGAGCCGCTCTGTGCAGGAGAATCCCAACTCGCGCAGCGCGGGCAAGAGCGGCTGCACGACATTACGCCGCAGGGAGGCGATCGTTTTGCCGCAGATGGCAAAGGAGGTATCGGAAAATTGATAAAACGCCCAGGCGATAAAGGATAGGGACATACACATCGTTTTGCCGCTGCGCACCGCTCCATCGCAAAGGATGCAGTCACAGCTGTGAAACGGGCTTCCCTGACACCACCAGGTCAGCACGGTCAGCTGCTTCCTGGAAAAGGGCTGGAAGCGAGGTGGGTTATTCTGCATCCGAAAACGCCTCCGTGCGCAACACCTGCGCGCTTTTTTCCAGAGCTTCGTAGAAGGGGAGTGCACCGTCCTGCGCGGTCTGCTCCTCCATTTGCGTCAGCTTTTCAAGCGCTTTGAGCCGGTCAAAAAACTTCATCTCAATGCCGCCTGCGCGCGGCCGCTTGATTTCCGCAATCGGGAAGAGGTCCATTTCCTCCAGTTGCCCC
>DAWDUP010000019.1:10959-21886 GCA_052346825.1 Candidatus Fimivicinus sp.
AAGCCTGATTGCGTCCGTGACCGGCCCGAACGCCAGCCTGCGGTAACCGTCGCGGATCTCCTGCGCGGTCTGTAATTTTTGTTCGAGCCGTTCGATTTCCATGCGCACGCTGTCCTTTTCGAGCAGGCGGATACCGTTTAGTTCCGGTTTGCGACGATATCCTGCGCGCGCGGCCGCCTCCCGTGCGCTGTGCGTCCGGCTGTAATAGGCGCAGAAGAGAAGCTCGCGTTCGTTGAGTGGTTCCATGGATTCAGCCGCTCCTTTCAAAAAATGCTTTCACCTATACGGAAAACTCCCCGTTTTGTTGCCTCAAACAGGGCAACAAAACGGGGAGTTAAAAAATATTTTTTTAGGAGACATTAATAATCTCCTGATTTTCGCTGATTTTAAACTTTTAAAGAGCGTTTTAAAGCAAAATTTGTGACTGGCATTCATTTTTGCGCTTTTCGTTCTTTTCTTGTGGTTTCGCTTGACTTTACACGAAAAAACGATTAGACTAAATAAGAACTGGGAATACAAAATTCAACTAAATGGAGGTGGGCCGCACTTGGACAGTACAGGCGCGCATAGATCGCGTGTTCCCGATCCATATTATGCAATAACCGGAAGTGTCCGGTGCGGCTTATCCTGTGTAAAAAACCGGTAGCAACTAGCTCCCGGGCACGGGTTTTGCCCTGCCTGCCCTTCCGCGCTGTGCGCAAAGAGGGTGTTACCATTGGAAACCAACTATAATTTCGAAGTATTGTACCATCTGCTGAAGACAAACCAGCTCTCCGCCCTGCGCGACGAGCTGGCGGAGATGAATGTCGTCGATATTGCGGAGTTCATGCAGGAACTCTCGAACGAGGGCATCGCGATCGTCTTCCGGATTCTGCCGAAGGATATCTCGGCGGACGTGTTTTCATACCTTGATCCAGAAAATCAATCCCACATTGTGGGGACGATTACGGATAACGAGCTTTCCAATCTGCTTGACGATCTGTTTCTCGACGACACGGTCGACTTCCTGGAGGAGGTTCCGGCCAATGTCGTCACGCGTGTGCTTGCAAATTCCGATCCGGAGACCCGCACGCTCATTAACCGCTTTTTGCAGTATCCGGATAATTCCGCCGGCAGCATCATGACCATTGAGATGGTGCAGCTGCACGACCGCCTGACGGCGGCAGAGGCGGTCGACCGGATCCGCTCCAGCGGGATCGACGATGAAACCGTGTATACGGCCTACTGCATCGACAATGCCCGGCACCTCGTCGGCACTTTGCCGCTGCACAGGCTCTTATTCGCCCAGGCGGACGCTTTGGTGCGCGATCTGATGGATGATGACCAGCAGATCATTTTTGTGACGACCCTCGACGATGAGGAGGATGTTGCGGATCTTGCCCGGAAATACGACCTTTTGAGCGTTCCGGTGGTCGACAATGAAAAGCGGCTGGTAGGCGTGATCACGATCGACGATATCGTCGACGTCATCGAGGAAAAGAACACGGAAGACTTTGAAAAGATGGCCCTCATGCACCCCTCCGGGACGGGCAATGAATACCTGAAAACCGGCGTTTTCCGCCTTGCTGGGAACCGGATCGTCTGGCTGCTGGTGCTGATGATCTCCGGCACGTTTACCGGGAAGATCATTGAGAATTATCAAAATATGCTCTCCGTTGTGGTTGGCCTGACTGCCGCCATCCCGATGCTCATGGATACGGGTGGGAATTCCGGCAACCAGACCTCCACCCTGATCATTCGCGGCCTTGCCTTGGGGGAGATCACGATCAAGGATTATTTCCGCGTCCTCTTTAAGGAGCTGCGCGTAGCGCTCATCTGCGGGGTCATTCTTGCGGTGGTGAACTTCCTACGGCTCATGATCTTCGGCGGAGCGACCCTGCCGGTCTATCTTGTCATCTGCGCCGCATTGTTCTGCGCGGTGGTTGCTGCAAAGTGCATCGGCTGTACGCTGCCAATCCTTGCAAAGCTCATCCACCTGGACCCTGCCCTCATGGCCGGGCCGATGATTACGACGATCGTCGATGCGCTGACGCTTGCCATTTATTTTGCGCTTGCGCATGCATTTCTGCTGTGAGGTATAAAAATAAAAAAGCGCCCTGTGCATTTCCATTCCGCATCGAAACGGAAATGCACGGGGCGCCTTGCTTTTATGATTCTCTGCATCCAGAAGCTTTGCCGCGTTTGCAAATATGCCTTTTACAATTTGCATGACCATAGGTGGATGGCAGCCTAAGGCCGGGCACTGTCGAAGAGGCTCAATACGGCCGGTTATCGGCTGACGCCGGCCAGCCGGTCAGTCAGGGATAGATCAATCCGCCGGGAGGCGATATAAGTGCGCAGCGTTTTTTGCCCCTTTTCGTCCATACAGGTGTCCCCAAACCGGCCGTAGGTGCAGGTGAAAATCGTTCCGTCCTCCAGCACGACGTTTCCGCAATAGCCCGTGTCGCCGTTTGCAACGATATTGGGGCCGCCCTGATCGTCGAGGTAAGTGTGTGCGATCTTCATGCGGTACTGGCCCTCACGGCCCTGTTTCAAATCATCATAGGAGCCGACCCAGGCGATCCAGCCCTCGCTGTACCATCCGCGTTTTTCATGGCCCTTTTCCCGATGGAGGCGGTTCTTCTCCGGGCTGCGCTCAATGGAGCGGAAGGTGATAAAGAGCCGCCCATCCTTCGTCCATTCCGCCTTGTGCCGCTCGCCATTGAGGGCTGCAGGCAGTTCACACGGAGCAGACCAGGTTTTCCCCTCGTCTTGAGAGAAGGAGATAAGGGAATTCACCTTCTTCGTCTGGCTGCGGGTGATCAGGCAGAGCTCGTCGCCCTGTCCGCCCTTGGAGCGCAGCATTTCCACCTCGCACATCCTGGAGCCCTTTTCAATCGTGCGGTGAGCCGCAAAATAGGGCGTGGGTACGCTCCAATGCATGCGGCCTTTTTCGTCAAAGGTCAGGATCGTCTTATAATTGACAAAGCGCTTATCGTGGAAGATGCCCATCCATTTGTCAACGAACCGGCCGTTCTCCTTCAAGCGCGTCAGCGCGCTCATCGCAACGATGGGAACGACGGGATGGGAGCTGTTTTTCTCATAAAACGTTTCAAATTCGCTCCAGGTTTTGCCCTCGTCTGAAGAGAGGGAGCAGTTGAAGCCGCCCGGCCCCTTATCCCCGGGCCAGTCGGAATTTGCGGAGATCAGGATCATCTGATCCGGTTTCTGTGCATCTGTGAATTCCAGACGGTAAACAGTAGGCGTCTCACGGGAGCGTTCCCAGCTCTTTGGCGTGTTTTCAAGGGCGCGCCAGGTCCGTCCGCCGTCGGCGCTCACCCTGCCCAGCACTGCGCCGCGGCCGTGGCCGGCGGGATAGAAGGTGAGGATTTCCCCTGTTTTGCACAGTATGGAGTCCGGGTGGCCAAGATACGGCTTACTGTCGTCGATCGTGACGAGGGGCTGGATGTCCGCCGCCTCTGCGCTCAGGTCGACCTGCGGGATACTGTAATCGCTGCCCGCGCTGCGTACAATTGGAAAGCCGAAAACCCGGCGGGAAGCCAATTGCTGATTGCTCATCATTTCTCTGCCTTTCTGAAAGTGGATTTATGCCTGATCGGGGTGCGCCGCGTCAATCTGAAAGAGGTGGATGCACTTCGACGGGCATACCTCGGCGCATTTGCCGCAGGCAACACATTTGTCGGTGTCGATGGAAGCGAGATTGTTTTGGACTGTGACCGCTCCATATTCACATGCCTTTACGCAGCGCATGCAGCCGATGCAGGCCGCCTTGCAGGCCTTTCTGGCAGGACCGCCCTTATCTGTGTTATGGCACATAACGGCGGCCTTCCGCTCATGCAGGGGCATGAGCGTGATCAGATGCTTGGGGCAGGTCTTGACACACATCTTGCAGGCACGGCACAAAAGCGGGTCGACCTGCGCGACGCCCTCACAGATTGTGATTGCGTCGTACGGGCAGACCTCGGCGCAGTCCCCATAGCCCAGGCAGCCATAGCTGCACATCGAAGAGCCGCCGAAGAGCTGGGAGGCCATTTTGCAGCTCTGTACGCCGGAATATTTAAATTTTTGGCCGGTATTCGTATGATTGCCGCGACACAGGACCGTGGCGGCGACGGGGACGACGTTCCCCGCAGAAAGGCCGAGAATCGATGCGACCTCCTTTGCAGCCGCGTTTCCGCCGGGCGCGCAAAGGGCCGTATCCGTGGTCTTGCCTTCGGAGAGCGCCTTTGCATAGCCCGCGCAGCCGGAGAAGCCGCATGCGCCGCAGTTTGCGCCTGGCAATACGGCTTCGAGCGCTTCCGCCTTTTCATCCACAGGGACCGCCATCACGATCGATGCGACCGCAAGGCCAAGCCCCGCCAGCAGGCCGATGGCGGAAACAATCAGAACAGAGAGTAAAATAGGATTCATTTAATAACCATCCTTTCCGCCCTTTAATGGAACATGCCTTCCACGATGCCCGTAAAGCCCAAAAAGGAGACGGACACGAGGGATGCTGCTACCAAGGTGATCGGAAGCCCCTGCAAGAACTTTGGTACCTCACAGGACTCCAGCCGCTCGCGTACGCCCGCAAAGAGCACCATGGCAAGCATGAAGCCGAGGCCCGCGCCGAGAGAGTTTACGATGGACTGCCAAAAGCCATAGCCCTTATCGATATTGAGTAGCACCACGCCCAGCACGGCGCAGTTGGTCGTGATCAGCGGCAGATAGATACCCAGGGAATTGTAAAGCGCGGGCAAAAACTTTTTCAGCGTAATTTCCACGAGCTGCACGAGCGCCGCGATGACGAGGATGAAGACGAGCGTCTGGAGATATTCCAGCCCGTTTTTGACCAGCAGGAACTGATTGATCGGATAGGTGACGGCGGTCGAGAGCACCATAACGAAGATGACAGCCGCGCTCATGCCGACCGCTGTATTGAGCTTTTTGGAAACGCCGAGGAAAGGGCAGATGCCCAGGAATTTGGAGAGGACAAAGTTTTCCGTCAGGATTCCCGTCAGAAGGATGGCAAGAAAGATTTTCATTTTGTCCCGGCCTCCTTTGTTTCCGCTTTTTCGCAGTTGACGCGCGCGCAGGCATCCGCCATGGGGCAGGAGCCGCAGTTGAGCGTTGCCCTGGGCTTGCCTTTGCGCTCGGCAAGCCGGTTCGCGCAGGCGATGAGCATGCCGAATACGAAGAAGCCTCCTGGCGGCAGGATGAAGATGATCATCGGCGCGATGGCGCCGGGGATGATCTGATGGCCCAGCAGCGTGCCCGCGCCGAGCAGCTCGCGGATCGCGCCCATGGCGAGCAGGGCCGCCGTGAAGCCGACGCCCATACCCAGGCCGTCGAGCGCTGAGGCGAGAACCGGATTCTTGCCGGCAAAGGCCTCTGCCCGGCCGAGGATGATGCAATTGACGACGATCAGGGGAAGGTACACGCCCAATTGTTCGTCAATCTGCGGCAGGAACGCTTTCACAAGCATCTGCACAATCGTCACAAAAGAGGCGATGACCACGATATAGCAGGGGATACGCACCTTGGAGGGGATCACCTTGCGCAGGGCGGAGATGACGATATTGGAGCATACCAGCACGATCAACGCCGCCGCGCCCATGCCCAGCGCACTCTCCACAGAGGTGGTGACCGCCAGAGTCGGGCAGGTGCCGAGCACAAGGCGCAGCACCGGATTTTCTTTGATCAGGCCTTTGGTAAATTCCTTGCCGAGGCTTTTTTTCTCAGCCATTTGCTGCACCTCCAACCTTTGTATAGAGCTCGAGCGCGATATTGACCGCGTCCGTCACCGCTTTGGAGGTGATGGTCGCGCCGGTCAGCGCCTGAATTTCATCGTCGCCCGGATTGCTTTTGGCAACATTGATCTTGCCGCTTTTGCCTTTGAATTGATCGCGGAAGGATTCGTTTTTTGCATTCATGCCGAGCCCGGCCGTCTCGTTGAGGGTAAGCGTCTGGATGCCGGTCACAGCGCCTTTTAAGTCGACCCCGGTCATCATTTCGACCGCGCCGCCGTAGCCCTTGCTCTGCGTGGTGAAGACGTAGCCCACAACCTGATCTCCATTGAGCCCTTCGTAATAGGTATAGTCCGTGCCGCCGAGCTTCACGGTTTTTGCATTGCTGAAGCTTCTTGCACTGCTGAGGACCGTCTGGCGGGTTTCAGCGGCGGTTTTCGCTGCAAGCTCCGCGATCATGGGGGATGTCACTTGATTCGTCAACGCGAGCAGCACCGTAGAGACCACGCAGATGACGAAAAGGGACACCGTGGGAATCAGGATCGCCTTCCAGAGGTTCTTCTCCTTTTTCATACGCCCGCCTCCTTTTTCCGTTTTCCGGTTTTGCCCTTCTCCTTCGGCTCGTTGACGCTTCCGAAGGGCTTGGGCGTCGTCAGTCGCTCAATATGCGGCACAAGAATATTCATGATGATAATCGAAAAGGAAACGCCCTCCGGCAGGCTGCCGAACAAGCGAATCAGCGCGGTCAGGATGCCGCAGCCCACGCCATAGATCAGTTTTCCCTTAAAATTGATCGGGGAGGTCGTATAGTCCGTTGCCATGAAGATCGCGCCCAGCAGCAGGCCGCCGCCGAGGATTTCATAGGCTACGAAGGCGAGGCTCCCCTTCCCGGCGATCAGCATGATGGTTGCCACTGTGCCAATATAGGTCAGCGGGATCGCAGGGGAGATGACACGGCGAATCAGCAGATAAAGAAAGCCGAGAAGCAGCGCCAGTGCGCATACCTCGCCGAGGCAACCCTGCCGCTGCCCGATGAACATCTGCCACAGCGAGGGGAGGGCCGTATGGGTGGAAAAGGCAGAGGCGGATACGTCGCCGGCCGTAAACATGGAGGAAATCGAAGCGAGTGGAGATGCGGTGGTAACCGCCTGTACGCCCCGCCATGCAAAGGGCTGCACCCAGGTGGACATCATTGTGGGGAAGGAGGCCATCAGGACGATGCGGCCGACCAGTGCGGGATTGACGAAATTCTGCCCGATGCCGCCGAAGAACTGTTTGACCACGACGATCGCCACAACGCTGCCGATCGCGGCAACCCACAGCGGGATAGTGGCGGGCAGGTTAAAGGCGAGGAGAATGCCCGTGACAATGGCGCTCAGATCGCCGAGCGTGCCTGGGCGCTTCATGGCCTTGCGGCTTAAAAATTCGCTGAGCATGCAGGTCAGCACCGTCGTCGCCGTGATGAGCAGCGTGCGCGGCCCAAAGAGCCATACGCTTGCCGCGAGGGCGGGGATCAGGGAGATGATCACATCGAGCATAATTCCCGTGGTGGTTTCCGCCGAGCGTACATGCGGCGACGCGCTGACGGTCAGTTTTTGTTTTAAGCTCATTTCTTCTGTTCACCTGCTTCCCTGACAACTGATTTCGCGAGCCTCATATACTGGACGAGCGGCCGCCCCGACGGGCAGGCGTAAGCGCAGCTGCCGCACTCCATGCAGACATTCACGCCGATGCGTGACAGGCTCTCTGCGTCCCTGACGCGCGCATAGCGTTCGATGAGCGTGGGCATCAGGCTCATCGGGCAAACCTGGACGCACCGCCCGCACCGGATGCAGGCGCGCTCCTTCTTAATATGATAAGAATTGCTTGCGAAGGCTAGGATCGCATTATTCTGCTTTAAGATCGGCAGGCTGTCGTCCGCGAGGGCGATGCCCATCATCGGCCCGCCCATGAGGAGCTTATAAACATCCGTTTTGTAGCCGCCGCAGAAGTCGATGACGTCTGTAATCCGGGTGCCAATGGGCAGGCGAATATTTTTTGAATCACTGATGGCGGAGCCATCCACGGTGATCGAACGGGAGACGAACGGCTTGCCGGACTTTAAGTAACGGGAGATGAAGGCAACACTGCCCACATTCATCACGATGCACCCCACGTCCGCCGGAAGCTTTCCGGGCGGGATGCGGCGGCCCGTGGCGGACTGTACCATCATTTTTTCCGCGCCCTGGGGATAGAGGGATTTGAGCGCCATGAGCCGGACGTGGTCGCCGATATCGTTGCTGTTTTCCGCAATGCGGTTGAGTACCTCGAAGGCGGCTGGCTTATTATCCTCCACGGCGATGACGACGTTGTCAATGCCGAGGATCTCTTTGATGGTGAAGATGCCGGACATGATGTCCCAGGAGTTGTCGATGCATTCCCGGTAGTCGACGGTGATGAACGGCTCGCATTCTGCGGCGTTGACAACAAGCGTGTCGATATGCTTATCCGGCATCACGCGCAGCTTTGCGTGCGTCGGAAAGCCTGCGCCACCCATGCCGACAAGGCCGGATGCGCGCACGGCGCGCAGGAAATCCTCCCGGTTCTGCACTTTTGGCGGCTCGACGCCCTCGAAAAGGCGCATTTCTCCATCGGATTCGATCGCCACGCTCTGCACACGCGCCCCGGAGGGCAGCGTGCATTCGCCAATGGCCGATACCTTGCCGGAGATCGAGGCGTGAATCGGCGCGCTGATAAATTTGTCGCTATCCCCGATGACCTGCCCCACAGCGACAATGTCGCCCACCTTGACAGTCGGCGTGCACGGTGCGCCGATATGCTGCTGCATTGGCAATACAACAGATTCCGGAGAGGGCATACGCACAGGCTCCATATCGGCCGTGTTCTTATTGTGCGATACGCTCACGCCGCCGCGCGGCTTGCGTACCGCTGTGAGCACGCCTTTCATTTTTTCTGGTTTCATCTGGTTAACCCCCTGTTATCAAGCTGTGATTTATCTGAAATGAGATGGAAAGATCTGATTGAGATAGGGCGCTGCTGCTCCATATACCGCGCCTGTGACGATTCCCGTCAGCAGGGCAAATAAGAGCAGCAGCGGCGCGTAGCCGAAGATGGCCTTTGTGCCGGTCAGCGCCCAGGAGGCGAGTAACTGGCCGAGATTGTGTGCGATTGCACATAGAATGCCTGTGCCGACCGCACCGAAGGGATGGCGCTTCCCGCGCAGCAGAAGAAGCATGACGGTCATACTCAGAAGCCCGCCCGCAATGCTCATAAAAAAGGCGGTTCCCCCGCGCGTGAGTCCCGCAAAGCCTGCCTTGAGCAGCGTGATGGGAAAAGCACCGGCAAAGCCGAGCTGGGAAGCGGCGGCCATCGTGGCGATATTGGAGAAGCCGGGCTTTGCACCGGGCGGAAGGCCCGGAAGGCCCGGAATGAGATTTTCGAGGAAGGATAACGCGAGCGCAGCCGCACCGAGCATGCCGAGCAGCGCCGTTTTTCGTGTGCGCGGACTGAGGTTGGGTCTGCCAGTCATGGGTCGGTTTTCCGCCTTTCGCATAAGCTCAATAGGTTTGTACATCCACACCGCCCTTTTTCCGAATGCCCTCAATGGCAATCACGGTGCGCGCTGGCAGGCAGGCGGCGGTGTCGCCCGGCCGGGAAAGCCAACCGGACTTGACGCAAAGCCCATCCGGACAATCGGCCGAGAGATAGCGGATGCGGCCCTTTTCCACCCGGACGGTGGCCTGCGGATGCTCACCGAGCGTGAGCGTATAGGGCTCGTTCACATCGCTGAGCGAAATGCGCCCAACCTCCGCCCCGCCGCTGTAGAGAACGGCTTGTACGGCCTGGGGTTCCTCTGTGGGCAGGAATAATAAAATGCACACGGCGGCAATCGCGGCAATCAGCAGCAGATCGGCTCGCCGGAAAAATGATTGCTTTTTCATAAATTTATGTATCCTGTATCAGGTGATATGCCCCATTGGTCAACTGGAAGGTCTGCGCCAGACCACTTGTCACCCGCACCGCTTTTTCTTTTGTAACAAAAATGGCCTGCGCATCAAACGATTCCAGCAGGGGGAGGCTTTTTTCATACCCAAGGACGAAGCAGGCAGTGGAGAGCGCGTCGCTTAATAGCCCTGTGGGGGCGGTCACCGTTACGCTGATCAGCCCGGCGTCTGCCGGGTAGCCTGTTTTCGGATCCAAGATATGGTGATAGGTCTTTCCGTTTTCGGTCAGGGTGCGTTCATAGTCACCGCTGGTCGAAACAAAGCCCTCCGCAAGGGAAAACGAACCCAGCTGATCTGATGCCTCGCCGCGCGGGTCGCGCACGCCGACTTTCCAGTCGCCCCCGCCGGGCCGGCCGCCCCAAAGAAGAATGCTGCCGCCCACGGAAACCACTGCGCCGGAGAGGCGGGATTGCTCCAATATTTTTTGAGCCTCGTCACAGGCAACCCCCTTGCCGATCGCACCGAGATCCAGGGCCTGACCTTTGGATAGCGCCGCCTGCCCATTGAGCAGGGAAAATTTTTGATAACCAACGGTCTGTAAAGCGTCGGTTATCTCCGCCTGCGCAGGCACGCGGGCATTTTCGCCGCCAATGTCCCAGAGCTTTGTCAAAGCGCCCAGCGTGCAGTCAAAGGCGCCGTCGCTTTTTTGACTGACCTCGATTGCTTTTTTCAAATAGGCAGCGGTCTGCTCATTGATGGAAACAGGCGAGCCGGTCGCGGCGTTGATGCGTGCGATATCCGAGGACTCCAGCCGCCAGGACAGCCGGTCCTTTTCCAGCGTGTCAAATTCTGAAAAGAGCTGTCCCGCCGTTTTCTCGCCATCCCTCCCATAGAGCTGGACAGAGACGACGGTGCCCATGGAGATGCCGCTTTGTTCAAAGGGCGCTTCCTTCTGCCCTTTTTTAAGATCCAGAGCAATCAAAAGAATCAGCAGCAACATAGCAGCGCCCAGAAGCAGGACGGTCAGAACGATTCTTTTTTTGTGTGTATTCTGCAAAAAAACCTCTCCTCCGCCTGATTATTCAATCCTATTTTAAAGGATATTGCAGGAATATTCAATGATTTCGCCGTTAAATAAAAATTTAACAAGCAAAGGGGAAAACTTCCTGTTTCGTCAAATCGTGTTCGCTTTTTGCACGGGGGTATGGTATAATAACCTCACGAATCTCTAAGGAATCAAAGATTCCAAGAGCTTCG
>DAWDUP010000020.1:0-13488 GCA_052346825.1 Candidatus Fimivicinus sp.
GGCCCCTTTTGCTTCCTTTTCCGGCCGAACGGAAAAGGAAGGGCCCGCGCGGCCTGAGCGCGGTCCAATTTCTTCTTCCCTTATCAAGGCAATTAAAAAAGGCAAGCGTAACGCAGAACTTTTACGAAATTGTTTGGCGAAATGATATCCCTTTTTCGACACGCTGGCCCGACGGTATGTAAATACCGCCGGGCGTTTTGTGCTTTCACCTGTTGTTTTCCTGTTGGAGCTCCTCAAGGTCCACATAAAACGCTTCGGTTGCAAGATCCGGCAATACGTCTTCCTCTTCCTGCGGAAAAGTGGGGATTTCCGCAATCACTTCAACCTTCTGCCCACGCATCCATATTGATGGGGTAATACGCACCGTATAACCACAAGCGCTTGGGGTACGCCATTCCGGCATGGGCAGCTCCGGGATGCCAAAGGCGGAGAGGATGGTCATGATAACGCCGCCGTGCGTGACAATTGCGGCGCTGGTCACATCCGTTTTCATCATACCTTCTACAATTTTTGCAAAACAGCCGCAAACCCGTGCGGAAAATTCCGCATTGCTCTCTCCAAAGGGAGGGGCGGCGTCCAGACCACCAGCGAGCCAGGAGGCAAAGCCTTCATCGTCGGCAAGCTGTTCCGGGGTTTTTCCCTCATATTCGCCGAAATCATATTCAATGAGTTCGCGCATCACAATAGCCTCGTGTTTGGGATAGACTGCATGCGCGGTCTGCGTGCAGCGCTTGAGCGGGCTGACGAAAACGGCGTCTACATAGGGATAGTCTGCCTGCTCTTTGAGCCTATGAATTTCGGCAACGCCCTCCGGGCTCAAAATCACGTCCGTATGTCCGATGTAGCGGCCGGAGGTGCTGCTGTCCGTCTGTCCGTTACGGATCAGGTGAATTTGATAAGTCTTCATTTTTCCTCCAAAATATTTTATACTTTTTTGGCAGTAATCACTATATACAAATCAAATACTGTCGTTTATAATAATTTTACAATATACAAGGTGTAATATCGATGGGGGTTCAAGCGGATGAACAAGAGCTTTCCAACGCGCATGGTACTGCTGCGAAAAGAGAGGGGCCTAAGCCAGAAAGAGGCGGCCGCTCGCCTCGGCGTTTCACAGGCGCTTCTGTCCCACTATGAGAAGGGGATCCGGGAATGCGGCCTGGATTTTGTTGTGCGCGCTGCGAAGCTTTATCATGTGACCTGCGACTATCTGCTGGGCTGCAGCGAAAGCCGGACGGGACTGACTGGATTTTTCACAGCGGACGAGTTGGAGCAGGACCGGGAGATGAATATCAGCACGATTTATCGCGCGGCGGCGAGGCTGCTGGAGGCGGTTAATATTGAATGGGACACCGTGCTTGGGGACCGGATGCAGTGGTTATTTGCACTGTCCGCATACAATGGGCTGGTTACCTCTTCCCAGGCAGGGTTCCTCTCCCAAAAGATGTGATCCATTTCGAGCCGCAGGCTGCGGGCCTTCTGACCAGTGGGATGATGGAAGCGATTACACGCTCGATCGTCAGTTCAGGTGCCGAGGCGGGCGTTATAGCGCATGAGGACCGTCTTCCGCAGTGTATGCAGACGCTGATCCTAGAATCGGAGAACTATATCAGGCGTAATGTCGACCAGTATCTTTCCGGCGGAGAGATGCGGTAATCAATACCAAGCTCTAAATTGATGATTCAATGTTCTCCAAAACGCAGAAATCTCTGATCTCGTGTGTGTTTTGAGAGGTTATTATACCACAAAGAGCCTGCATTTTCCATGCAGGCTCTTTTTTCGATAAGGGTTTTACCCTTCCAGCATCGATTTATAAAGCCGGATATAGGCATTTGCCGAGCGGCCCCAGCTGAAGTCGCATTCGAGTGCGCGCTTGACCAGCACGGCCCATCCATCCGGATTCTGGTAGCCTTCTATTGCACGGCGGATGGTATAGAGCATTTCATGGGCGTTGTAATTGGCAAAGGTAAAGCCATTGCCCTCTCCGTCGCCGCTGTCCCGAATGCTGTCGCGCAGGCCGCCAGTCTCCCGAACGATCGGGATGGAGCCGTAGCGCAAAGCGACCATTTGGGAGAGGCCGCAGGGCTCACTCTTGGAGGGCATCAAAAATAGGTCGCTGCCCGCATAGATTTTGCGGGCGAGATCCGGCACAAATCCGATGCGGATAGCCAGCTTATCTGGATGGCGGCCGGCGGCCTCGCGGAAGAAGTTTTCATATTCCCAATCACCGGAGCCGAGCACCATGACCTGCATGTCGGTGGTGTCAAGTATCTCGTCGAGCACCGCCTTGACAAGGTCGAGCCCTTTATGAGATACCAGGCGTGATACCATCCCCATTAAGGGTACATCCTCGCGGACGGGGAGTCCCATATATTCCTGCAGGCCGCGCTTGTTCTTGGCCTTGTCGGCCGGATCCTCCGCCGAGTAATTGGCGAAGAGCGCCTGATCTGTGGCCGGGTCGTAGCTGATCGTATCAATCCCGTTGAGAATGCCGCTGAGCTTCCAGGAGCGCTGGTTAAGGATCGTGTCGAGGCCATGGCTGTACCAAGGGTCGAGGATTTCCTGCGCATAGGTGGGGCTGACGGTGGAAATCCGGTTGGCACATTCGATCGCGCCCTTCATGAAGTTGATATCGCCATCATATTCCAGCAGCGCCTCATCGCGCTGTGCAATGCCGAGCACATCCTCCAGGATTTCATTTCCGTACACGCCCTGATACTGGATATTGTGAATGGTGAAGAGCGTCTTGATGTTTTCGTAGCCCTCACGGTGTGCATACATCAGCGAATAATAAACCGGCGTCAGCGCGCACTGCCAGTCGTTGCAGTGGATGATATCTGGATGGAAATCAATATAGGGCAGCATTTCGAGCACCGCGCGGGAGAAAAAGGCGAAGCGCTCCGCGTCGTCGTAGTGCCCGTAAATTGTGTCCCGCTTGAAATAATACTGGTTGTCAAGCAGATAATAGGTAACACCGTTTGACTTGGCCTCAAAGATGCCGCAATACTGTCTGCGCCATGCCACGGGCACGGAAAGGCTCGTGATAAAATGCATATTGTCGCGCAGATTCTGCGGAATCGTGGCATACAAGGGCAATACGACGCGGCAACCGATGAGCCGCTTACGCAGCGCCTGAGGAAGGCTCCCTGCCACATCGCCCAAACCGCCGCTGGCGATAAAAGGGAGCGCCTCGCTTGCAACATATAAAACCTTCAAAATGAATCCTCCTTTTCAGACGCGGAGTTGATCCGAACAAACACAGCGTCCGGGGCCTCAAATGACGATGCCCTTGCCGATATAGACGGGATAGGTATTGGTGCCTGTCACGGTTTTGTGCGGGCGGACGACCACGCTCTTGTCCGCGATGACACAGTCAAGATGCACACCCTCACTGATATAGGAGCCCTGCATGATGATGGAATTGCGCACAACGGCATCCTTGCCGATCTGCACGCCGCGGAACAGGATGCAGTTTTCTACTTCACCATCGATGCTGCAGCCATCTGCAACCAGCGAATTTTTCACCGTGGAGCCCAGGCCGTAGATCGCCGGCATATCGTCGCGCACCTTGGTATAGACCGGGCGCTCGCGCGTGAAAAGCTCCTGGCAGTTGGCCGGATCCAACAGGCTCATGCTGATATCGTAATAGCTTTGCAGCGAGTCGAATACGCTGGTAAAGCCCTTTACTTCGTAGCCGTAAATGTTCAGCCGCTTCAAATTATGCTGAATCACGTCCCGCACGAAGCTGCCCTGATTCAGGCTGACGGCATTGTTGATCAGTCGGATGAGAAGCGCCTTACTGATCAGGATGATATTCATCGCATAGTTGACCGGCTTGCTCGTTTTGGGATCGAGCGCGATCTTGGAAACCTTTTGGCCCTCATCGAAGGTGAAGGTCATCAGATCGTCCAAACGAGGCGCGCGCCCGTGATGATAGGCGATCGTGATATCGGCGCCGCTTTCCGTATGGGCGCGGCACATATCATTGAGATCAAAATTACACACGACATTTGTGTCCATCAGGACGATGTACTCCTCTTTGGACTGCTCCAGAAAGCGCATGATGCCCATGAGCGCCTGGATCCGATCGCGATACATGCCCGTATGGCTGCTGTTGAAGGGCGGCAGAAGGAACATGCCGCCACGCTTGCGAGACAGGTCCCACGGCTTTCCAGTGCCAATGTGGTCCATCAGGGATTGATAATTGCTTTTTGTGATGATGCCGACCTTATTGATCCCGCAGTTGACCAGATTGGACAGCGCGAAGTCGATGAGCCGGTAGCGTCCGCCGAAGGGAACGCTGCCCATAGTGCGCGCATTGGTCAGCTCGCTCAAAACAGAGTCGTAGGCATTGGAATAGATGATTCCTAAAACGTCGTTCGCTCTCATATTTAAGACCATTCCTTTCGCATTAACCGTTTGAAAAATTTATTTTCAAACTTCCACCTTCGGCAGGTCTTCATCCACC
This sequence comes from Candidatus Fimivicinus sp., assembly GCA_052346825.1. GTDB lineage: Bacteria > Bacillota > Clostridia > Oscillospirales > Acutalibacteraceae > Fimivicinus. The sequence goes on from DAWDUP010000020.1 coordinate 4,469, forward strand.
ATAGCCTTCGGCACGACGTGTGCGCCTGCGCCGATGCGGACGTTTGCACCAACCACGGCGACGCCCCAGTCGGATAGGTTTTCCATATCCTCCGGGCGTTTACCGACCACGGCGTTTTCTTCAATCACGGCCTTTTCCGCGATGATCGCGTACTGGACCACCGCGCCCTTTTTCACGACAGTGCCGGGCATCAGGATCGAATCGCGCACGACCGCGCCCTTTTCGATACAAACGTTGGCAAACAGGACGGAAAAGTCTACGCTGCCCTCAACCAATCCGCCCTCGGAGATTAGAGAATTCTGGACTGTGGCGTCCGGGGAGACATAGTGCGGCGGCGCGACCGGATTGCGGGAGTAAATTTTCCAGTCCGGGTCGCTCAGGTCGAGGTCTACATTTGGATTGAGCAGATCGAGATTGGCCTCCCAAAGGCTGTCGATCGTCCCAACATCCTTCCAATAGCCGTCGAAGGGGAAAGCATAGAGCTGTTCGTGCGCCGCATGCATAGCCGGGATCAGATCGTGACCGAAATCGTTGCTGGAGGCTTCATTGGCCTCATCATCGAGCAGATACTGGCGCAGCTTGCTCCAGGTGAACATGTAAACGCCCATGGAGGCCTTGTTGCTTCTGGGATTTTTGGGCTTTTCCTCAAACTCTGTGATCGCACCGTTGTCGTCGACCATCATCAGGCCGAAGCGAGGTGCTTCCTCCCACGGGACCTCCAGCATGGCAATGGTGCAGGCCGCCTGCTTTTCCTTATGGAAGGCGAGCATTTTGGAATAATCCATTTTATAAATATGGTCGCCGGAGAGAACCACGACATATTCGGGATCATAGCGGTCGATAAAATTGATATTCTGATAGATGGCGTTGGCGGTGTTTTTGTACCACTGCGTCCCGCGGATTTTCTGATACGGGGAGAGAATATGGACACCCCCGTTGACGCGATCGAGATCCCACGGTTCCCCATTGCCGATGTAGTCATTGAGCTCTAGCGGCTGATACTGGGTGAGAACGCCAACGGTGTCGATACCGGAATTCACGCAGTTGGAGAGCGGAAAGTCGATGATGCGGTATTTGCCGCCATAGGGGACGGCGGGCTTGGCGATATTCTTGGTCAGAATACCGAGCCGGCTGCCCTGCCCACCCGCAAGGAGCATGGCGATGCATTCCTTTTTTCGGGCCATATATGATTACCTCCTTTATTTTCTGATGATTGATGATTTATGAAATCCGCGGAAAGGCATTCCGTCGGGATTTTACGATGTTGCTTTGGCATCCTGCCCAGTGGCTTTCTTTTTCGCCGGCTCCGCTTTTGCAGAGGAAGCAGGCGCCTTTTTCTGCCTCCTTTTGCGTTCCTTTGAAAGCTGTAGGTATAGCACGGAGAAGCCGGGCAGGCTGAGTACGATGCTCTGCTCGTAGCCATGCATGGGGACATCCTCCGTTTTGATCATGCCCGCAGAGCCCTTTCCCTCGCCGCCGAAGGCAGTGGCGTCGGAATTGAGTAGGACGCGGTAGTCTCCGCGCTTGGGTGCGCCGATGCGGTAATCCGGGCGTTCCACCTTTGTAAAATTGCAGACGGCGATAATCTCGTTTCCATGGTCGTCCATACGGCGGAAGGCGATTACGGAGTTTGCGCAATCGTCGCTAGAAATCCAGGAAAAGCCCTCCCAGCTGAAGTCGATTTGCCACAGCGGCGGATGCTCGAGATAGAAATGGTTCAGGGCCTTAACATAGTCCCGTAGCTGCGCATGCTTTTCATAGTCGAGCAAAAGCCAGTCCAATTCGGCGGCAAAATCCCATTCCTTAAACTGCCCGAATTCCTGGCCCATGAAAAGCAGCTTCTTGCCCGGGTGTGCCATCATATAGCCATAAAAAACGCGCAGTCCCGCAAATTTTTCCTCATAACTGCCAGGCATTTTGTTGATCATGGAGCCCTTTCCGTGCACCACCTCGTCGTGCGAGATCGGCAGGATATAGTTCTCTGAAAACGCATAGAAGAAGGAGAAGGTGAGGCAGTCATGATTGTACTTGCGGAAATAACCGTCAAGCGAGACATAGCGCAGGATATCATTCATCCAGCCCATATTCCACTTGAAGTTGAAGCCGAGGCCGCCAACATTCGTCGGCTTGGAGACGAGGGGCCAAGCGGTACTCTCCTCAGCGATCATCAGTGTGGCAGGGTGCTCCTGGAAGATGACCTCGTTTAGCTTGCGCAGAAAGGCCACGGCCTCAAGATTTTCCCGACCGCCATGGACATTGGGAATCCAATCCCCGTCATCCCTGCCATAGTCGAGATAGAGCATTGAGGCCACAGCATCCACGCGTAGGCCGTCCACATGGTATTGATCAAGCCAAAACATGGCGCTGGAAATCAGGAAGCTCGCCACCTCGTTGCGCCCATAATCGAATACGCGCGTACCCCACTGGCGGTGCTCACCCTTGCGCGGGTCTGCATATTCATAGCAAGGCTCCCCATCAAATTCATACAGGCCGTTGGCATCCTTCGGGAAGTGCGCAGGCACCCAGTCGAGGATCACGCCGATGCCCGCCTGATGGCACTGATCAACGAAATACATGAAGTCGTGCGGTGTACCATAGCGGGAGGTGACCGCGAAATAGCCGGTTACCTGATAGCCCCAGGAGCCGTCGAAGGGATGCTCCATCACGGGCATGAGCTCGACATGCGTATAGCCCATTTCGGTGAGATAGGGGATGATATCGTCGGCAAGCTTGCGGTAATCAAACAAATTGTCATCCGGATACCGCCGCCAGGAGCCCGCATGGATTTCATAGATATTGACGGGATTGTCGTAGACAATGGTCTGTTTCTTTTGTTCCTCCCAGGCTTGATCGCCCCATTCATAGCCGCCCAGATCATAAATTTTGGAAGCAGTGCCGGGGCGCGTTTCCATATGTACGCCGTAAGGGTCACTTTTCATCAGTTGCCGGCCGTCGTCAGTCAGGATGCAAAATTTATAGTTTTCAAATTGCCCCAGTGCAGGCATTTCCACCTCCCACACGCCGCCGTCATCGACCGGCAGCATAGGATTCTGTTCCGCGTCCCAGTGATTAAAATCGCCCACGACGCTGACGCCTGCGGCATGCGGCGCCCAAGTACGAAACACCATTTTTCCTTCGTCTATTTTATGCACGCCGAAGTATTTGTATGCGCGGGCATTGCTACCCTCGTGGAACAAATACAGTGGCACGTCGGAAGGAGAGCCCTTTCGCTTCGCCATGGAGGTACACCTCATTTATTTTATAGTAGCATCGGTAACCAAGGGGAAACAGCGCCGCCCGGCAGCCGCAAAGCCACGTTTGCCGCGTTCTCGGCCTCGGCTGGCGGCAGCCAGCCTTCGCCCTGTGGCCTTGCAAACCTGCCCCTGCGGTGCCGGAGCGGTCTTTTGGAGTTTTGGGGCTTTGGCAAGGCAGACGACGACGCCTTCCTTGCCGGAAGGCGAGGAGGATAACGCCGGCAGAGGCCCTCGGTATCGCCCTCAAAACCGTTGTTGCCCCTGTTCGCCGATGCTATCTTCATTTTAGCAAACCAAAATTTAATTTTCAAGTGCATTTTGACTATTTTATTCAAATCGAATGCAAATTTGCTGGTCTATTTTTAGTGATTTTGTTACAAGATTCGCCTTTATTCTTTCCGTATAGAAAAGAAATACGCTTCTTTTTTTGACAAAATGCCGAAAAATGTGCCATAGGGATCATGGAAAAGCCTAGATCCCCGACCCTGGTGAGGTTTGCAAAAAATATTCCCGGTTTTGACGTACATCCGCGGAGTCCGGCTTGCATTCCCCTGCCTTTTCGTTATAAGCGATCGCCTTTTCCCGCTCTCCCATCCGCTGGCAGCAGACACACAGCTGAAGATAGGGGATATAGCCATGGAAATCCGGTTGGATAAAGGCGCCGGCACGCTCGTCGCGGGGACAGCGTATCGCCTGTTCATACCAGAAGCACGCAACGCGATAATTCCGCCGGTCGAAAAAATGCTTTCCGATGTCGCAGCACACGGGCGCCTGCGGGAGGTCAAACGCAAAGCTCTGCAACAGGCTTTCCAAGGCCTGCTGTGCATGACCCTGCTGATAGCGGCAATCAGCGCGCAGCCGGCAGGCATCAATCTGGTTTCCGACCCAGCCGTGTCCATCGCTCAGAAAGGTGGTGAAGGCTTCGTCTGCGTCCTGAAAGCGCCTGTGGTAATAAAGCTCCCGCGCATAGTAAAACTGCTCGTGCGGTGTGAGCGGCCGGCCGCCCCGGAGGAGCTTTTCAAAGATGCGCAGATTCCGGTCCGGGTCGCTGGGGCGGAGCTTCCGGCGTGTGACGGCAATCTCGGAGGAAACGATTGTACCTGTTGGCGTGATGACCTCGTGGACTGCACCCTGCCAGAAGAAGCCGGCATGGTTGCGCACAATACGCTCCCGGTAATAGGAAAAGGTTGGATTGCCCGCCTCATCAAAGGCGGTATGGTAGCGCATCATCACAACGTCTGTTTCCGCCGGAAGTTCGATTTTGAGCTTTTTCAGGCTTGTTTGGTCCGCACTGAGCAGAATGTCACCCGCATCAAGCCACATGCAGTATTCCATCGTCGCTTTGGAAAAGGAGAAGTTGCGCGCAGCGGCGAAATCGTCGACCCAGAGAAAGTCGAAAATTTTGTCCGTATACCGCCCGGCGATCTCTTTTGTCCGGTCTGTGGAGCCGGTATCGACAATGATGATCTCATCGGCAATGCCCACGATGCTGTCCAGGCAACGCGCAAGCGTTGTCTCCTCATTTTTTACGATCATGCACAGGCTGATGGTCATAAAGCTTCGCCCCTTCGTCGTTCCGATTTTGATCCAGATACACTTCATGTTATGCGGATGAAGCGTGAGAAGCGCTGATTTTTCCCGGGCAATATCAAAAAGCCCTGAAACGGCAGCAAATTCATTTACCGTTTCAGGGCGATTGTCTATATTGAGATATGTTACGGCATCAGGCGGCGGATCACCATTTCACAATCCGCTTCATCCATGATCTTTGGCACCGGATAGAGCGGGTTGCCCTCCTTGAGCGCACGCTTGACCAGCGTCGGGATATCCTCCTCGCGGATCTGCTCGATCTTGTCGGGGATATTCATATTCTTGTTGAGCTGGCGGATGGCAGCGATAAAAGCGTTCGCCTTCTGGGCTTCTGTCATGCCGGGCTGCGACACGCCGGATACATCTGCAAGGTCCGCAAGGCGCTGATGCGCGCTTGCTCCGTAGTAATCAAGGACGTACGGCAGGATGATCGCATTGGCAAGGCCATGCGCGATGCCATACATGCCACCGAGGTTATGGGCGATGGCGTGGACATAGCCGACATAGGCACGCGTGAAGGCAACGCCCGCATAGTAGGATGCAAGCAGCATTTCACCGCGCGCGTCGATATCTTTGCCGTTTTGATAGACCTTCTCAATATTGGCAAAGATCATCTTGACGGCGCGCTTCGCGTTTTCCTCCGTATTGCGTGTATTGCTGCGGCCGATATAGGCTTCCACCGCGTGGGTGAGCGCGTCCATACCGGTGGTGGAGGTGATGTGCGGCGGCAGGCCGACGGTGAGCTCCGGATCGAGCACCGCGTATTTCGGGCGCAGGACAGGATCGTTAATGGCATATTTCTCATGCGTTTTCGGGTTGGTGACGACGGCCGCAATGGTCGTCTCAGAGCCGGTACCCGCCGTGGTGGGGACGGCAAAGAACGGCGGCAGCTTGCGCAGAACCTTGAGCACGCCGCGCATCTTCGGGATCGGCGTATTTGGGCGCACCACGCGCGCCGCAGCAACCTTGGCGCAGTCCATGGAGGAGCCGCCGCCAAAGGCGATGATCGCTTCGCAGTTATTCTCCACATAGAGGCTGCGTGCGTCTTCGATATTGTCAAAGGTGGGATTGGGCTGCGTGCCGTCATACAGTGAGTACTGGATACCAGCCTGAGTGAGCTTTTCAAAGAGCGAATCAAGCAGATGAAGGCCCATCAGGCCTTTATCCGTAACGACGAGCACCTTTTCCACGCCCTTGGATTTGATCAGCTCCGGCAGGCGCTTAATCGCGCCGGGACCCTCCAGCCGCTCCGGCTCCGACCAGTCGAGGAAGCAGACAAGCACGCGGAAAACCGCCTGATAAGTACGGTACCATGCTTTTTTGATTGGCCACATAGAGATTCATTTCCTTCCTTCTTCAAAAAACCGCCGATAGGCCGCCTAAGATCAGAAAACAATGGTTTTGCCTTTCGTATTTTCGCCACAGCATGCACCAAAATCCGTGTGGCAAACCTCCGAAGTACCATCGAAAAGACAATTTTGCTGTAACGGCAAGGCGCTTCCCCGAGTGCAACCTCAGCGATTGCAGAGAGGGAACAACGCCGCAGGCACCCAAAATTGTCCTTCAATGGCGTTGTTGTCTGATCTCAGGCGGCCTTAAAGGCGGTTTTTCGGTAGTTGATATGCCTATAGTTTACTATTTTTTGTTTCTCAATGCAAGGGGATGTGTATAATTCTCCAAAAAGGCGCAAAGTATACGGCGGGCTATGGAAAAGGAGAAAATATTTGAGAATCACCTTGCAGCTGCTGATGAGAAACGTATGGATTCTGCGTTTTTACCTGGTTATTTTGATTTGACTTTCCTGCTTTGGTCTTATAATATAGAGGAAAGTATTTTAACAGCAGAAGGGGAAGAGCGGGAAAAGCGCTTACAAATTGCTCACGTTACACGGGAAAATCCGCTGGCCGTTCATCCCGCTGGGATGAAAAGCGAAAAAGAACGGACAGAAAGAAGATATATTCAGGAGGACAGCTCATGAATCAGTGCGAGGAAATTCTTACGCAGGTCAAAAAGGCGTTCGTCGGCAAAAAGGATGTGGCGCGCAAAATTCTCATGACCATGCTCGCAGGCGGCCATGTGTTGCTCGAGGACATTCCGGGCGTGGGAAAGACGACGCTCGCTGTGGCCTTTTCCAACGCGACGGACCTGCAGTATAAACGCATCCAGTTCACGCCCGACGTACTGCCGTCGGATATCACCGGCTTTTCGCTCTATCATCGCGAGACGGGCGCAATGGAATATCAGCCAGGCGCGGCGATCTGCAATCTGCTGCTTGCGGACGAAATCAACCGCGCATCCTCCCGCACCCAGTCCGCGCTTCTGGAGGCGATGGAGGAAGGAAGCGTGACGGTCGACGGCGTGACGCATCTTATCCCGCAGCCCTTTACCGTGATCGCCACCCAGAATCCCACCGGATCGGCCGGGACACAGCTGCTGCCGGATTCACAGCTGGACCGCTTCATGGTGCGCCTTTCCATCGGCTATCCGGAGCCCGCCGCCGAGCGGGAAATGCTGCGCCGCAAGCACGGCGAAAACCGCGGACAGTCTGTCCAGAAGGTGACAGATGCGCAGGCCCTTTGCGCTATGCGGGATGAGGTTTCCCGCGTGTTCGTCCATGGGGATATCTATGACTATATTGTGCGCCTTGCCCACGCAACGCGCGAGCATAAATCCATTCGACAGGGTGCGAGCCCCCGCTGCTCTGTAGCGGCGATGGCACTTTCACAGGCCTGCGCATGGATGGACGGGCGGGACTATGTGGTGCCGGAGGACGTGAAGGCGATCTATCCGGACTGTACGGCACATCGGCTTCTGTTGACTGCGCAGGCCAAGGCGCAGGGCGAGCGGCCGCGCGAGCTGCTCGATGAAATCCTGCACAAAACGTCCACTCCGAAGATCAGGTGACAAGATGAATCGTTATCGTATTCTTTATCTTTGGCTTCTGGCCATGGCGCTTTCCTATTATGTGATCGATACGCGCTATCTTTCCTGGCTGCTGCTGGTGATGCTCATCCTGCTTGTGCCGATTGAGGTGCTGCTTAGCCTGCCCGGACTGATGACCCTGCGCATGAAGCTGACAACAGAGCCGGACACGCTCTGTCAGGGGGGGATTTTGACCACGCGCGTGGAGATTGCCTCCCGTTTTCCGATTCACGCCGTCCGCCTGCGGCTGCATTGCAAGAATCTGCTCACTGGCGAGGAAGCGGACAAAAAGGGCTGCTTTCCGGCGCGTGGCGGGAAGATGGCGGAGCTGCCCTGCCTCTGGGAGCATTGCGGCACCGTGCGCTGCCAGGTGACCAGCGCGCGTCTTGTCGATCTGCTGGGCCTTTTTTCTTTCCGCATACCTTTGCCGCAGCCGGTGGATGTGCTGGTATCGCCGCAGCCGATCCCCTTTCAGGGGAAAACGTTGTCCTTTGTGCCGGGCGGCGCGTCAGATGGAATCGCCCTGTCGGCCGGAAAGAGCGGGGAGGAGCGCAGCGCAGTGCGGGAATTCCGCGACGGGGACCAGCTGCGGGACGTGCACTGGAAGCTTTCCTCCAAGATGCAGAAGCTCATCGTACGGGAGGCGGAGCAATCTCCACAGCCGAGCGTCGTGCTGGCCTTCTGCCTGAGCGGAGCGCCGGAGCGCGCCGATCAAACGCTCGCAAGGCTTGCGGGCCTTTCGGAGGAACTGCTGGAGAACCGGTGTGTGCACAGCCTGCAATGGTATGACGCATCGAAAGCGGATTTGTGCACCCGCCAGGTGGAAGATGAGAGCGAATTCTGGGCAACACTGCAGGAGGCCTGCTCCGGTCCGCTAGAGGAGCAGGAGGCGCGTGTGGAGGATTACCGGGATCAGTTCCATGCACCAATGGTAGGTCTGCTGTTTCTGATCCATGCAGACGGGATATCCGTCTTCGGCGATGCAGAGGAGGGGACGGCATGAAGAAAACTGACTCCTCTTTGGCAAGGCAGGGTGCCAAAGCGTTGTTGCCGGCCCCCCTGCTCCGCTTTTGCAACGGCGCGGTTTTGCTGCTGGCCGGCCTGTATGGAACGCTGCTCTGCTTTTTCAATACGTTCTTTCTGCCGGAGTCGCAGACGGCGCTGCTTTGGGCGCTGCCGACGGCGCTGCTGTTCTTGCTGATTTTCGCTCTGCCGAAATACCGGGGGACCGCATATCTGGTTGTTTTTATCCTG
>DAWDUP010000020.1:13498-17050 GCA_052346825.1 Candidatus Fimivicinus sp.
TATCCTGTGGGGGATTGCTTCCTTTTTCGTGCTGCGCCAGGTCGTGACCGGCGCGGTGTTTGTGGCGGAACAGTTTTCCACCCAGGCCTCTTCCGTGTTTACAAAGCTCGGCCATTTTACCCCGCCGCAGGCGCAGGAGGAGCTTGCTGCCTGCCGCATGTTTTTCCGTGTGGCCCAGTTTCCGCTGACAGGGTATCTTGCCTGGGCTGTGGTAAAGGCGCACAGCTTCTTTTTCTCCTTTCTCGCAACCGCACCGTTTCTGGCGATTGCAGCCGTGGTGGGGCTGATCCCGCCCGCGTTTGCGCTGGTTTTGCTGATCAGCTTCTGGGCTGCCATGCTGCTCTCGGGCAAAGCTGGAAAAGCCGGGGAGAAGCAGGCCGCACAAGCGGGTCTCCTGCTCACGCCGTTTGCCTTCCTTCTGACCATACTCGTTGTACTTTTCTGTCCTCCGGATACGTATCAGCCCTCCGCTTCGGTTGTACAGGCGCGCAATGCGGTAATCCGGACGGTTTCGCAGCTGCTTAATACCAATCGGAACGACGCGCCCGCGCATTCCGGCCTCGGCGTGCCGATGACCGGATCGCCCGGAAGCACGGACCTGACGAATGCGGGCGAGCTTTCTTTTACCGGGCAGACCGCATTGCGGGTGTTTATGGCCGAGCCGCAGGATTTGTATTTACGCGGCTGGGCGGGCGCGGTTTATACGGGCACCTCATGGGATATGCTTTCGGAGGCGGATTATCGTGCGGTCGAGGCCGATTTCCAGCCGCTTTTATATGCCTCCGTTTCAAGGAAAGGGCTGAGCGGCAGGGACGAAACGATGGAGCTTTCCTCTATCGATGTCGAAACTGTCAGCGCCAATCGTTCTTATGTCTACCTTCCCTATCAACTCGCACAGGTGGAGAACATTTTATCCAGCGGCAATCCGGATTTGCGGATTGCTTCAGATTTCGTACAGGATGCGTATTTAAAGCCGGAAATGCAGAGCGGGAGCGTGTCTCCCCCTTACAAGCTTTCTTTTTATAGCCCGTTGAGCGAAACGTTGCAGCGGCAGATCTCCAGCCAGGTTAAACAGCGGGAGCGCGCTTATGAAGCGCACATTACAAAGGGATACACACAGCTGCCGAACGGCGTCCGGGAGAGATTGCTCGCTTATGCAGAGGCTGCCGGCCTGCAGGCTGCAAACGGGCCGGAGGACTGGCTGCGTGTTGCGCAGGCGGTGGCGGGGACTGTTGCCAGTGCGGGCACTTATACGGAAAAGCCGGGCACCATGCCTGCAGGAAAAGATTTTGTCACATATTTCCTGGAGGAACGGCCGCAGGGCTACTGCATCCATTTTGCGAGCGCAGCGGCTGCTCTAATGCGCGCGCTGGATGTGCCGGCGCGCTATGTTGAGGGTTATACCGTGAAAACCAGTAATTTTAAGGAGAACGGCAATGCTGAAATTCCAGACCGTCAGGCGCATGCCTGGGTGGAAATCTGGGTGGACGGCGTGGGATGGACGCCGATAGAGGCGACGCCCGGCGGAGCGGCCACGCTGCGGGAGAATCCGGATGCGGACAAGGAGCCGCCTGAGGGCACCGTGCTTCCTACACAAACGCCGACTTCGGATGGATCGGTTACGCAAACGGGGGTGAAAACATCTCATTGGCTCCTCCCGCTGCTGCTCTGCCTGCTTCTGATGGCGCCGATTGCTGTGCGGCTGGAGTTGACCAGGCGGCGGAAATTGGCCTTCTGTCAGGAAAACCGGAACCGGGCGGCGCTGGCAGTATACGCCTATCTTTGCCGCCTTACCCACTTTGGATATTCGATCAGCGGGGAGGCGCAGCGGATTGCGCGCAAGGCGAAGTTTAGCCGCCATACGCTCACGCGGGAAGAGCTTGCTGCCCTTCAGAAGGAGGCGGAGCAGGGAGAGAAATCCACCTACGCGGGGCTTCCACCTTGGAAGAAGCTTTTATTCCGAATTTTAGTTTTCTAAATATAGATATGGAGATACGGAAAAGGCGCAGCTTAAAGAAGCTGTGTCTTTTTTGCCTTTTTGCATCATATGACGTAAAATTTATGGAAAACAGTGGCAATCCGATGGGTTTTATGCTATAATAATTCCCTATTCTTCGTTTTAATTGAACAAGCATGAGGAAAAGCATGAGGAGGAAACCGGATGTCAAGTAAGGTGTGGATTTTTGCGGCCTTCGGCTGCTATCTGCTGGTAATGATGGGAATTGGCGTGTTTTATTATAAACGCACGAAAAATTCCGAGGACTATTTTCTGGGCGGACGCTCGCTCAATGGCTGGGTGGCGGCGCTGAGCGCGCAGGCCTCAGATATGAGCGGCTGGCTCCTGATGGGCCTGCCCGGCGCGATTTACGCATTTGGCACAGGGCAGATCTGGATTGCGGTCGGGCTTGCCGTTGGTACGATTCTGAACTGGATTCTCGTCTCCTCCCGGCTGCGGCGATATACGATCCAGGCAGGAAACTCCCTGACGCTTCCAGAGTTTTTTGAAAACCGTTTCCATGATCAGACCAAGGTGTTGCGGGTTGCATCCTCCCTTTTTATCATGATCTTCTTTTTGGTCTATACAGCCTCCGGCTTCTCTGCCGGCGCAAAGCTTTTCTCCTCCGTATTTGGGCTCGATTATACGCTCGCTCTTGTGATTGGTGTGGCTGTCATTTTGATCTACACGTTTTTCGGCGGCTTCCTTGCGGTGTGCTGGACGGACTTCGTGCAGGGCTTTATGATGCTCATTTCCCTGATGGTGGTGCCGGTAATCGCAATCGTTATGCTGGGCGGTCCGGGGGAGGCGAAGGCGGCGCTGGATGCGATCGGCGTCAATTTCCTCAACCCGCTCTATGATAACGGCAAGCCCATGGGCTTTATCAGCATTCTCTCCCAGCTTGCATGGGGCCTTGGCTATTTCGGCATGCCGCATATCCTGATCCGCTTCATGGCGATCAAAAATGAGGACGAGGTGCGTAAATCCCGCAAAGTGGCGATCGCCTGGGTGGTCATTTCCCTGTCCGCCGCCTGCTTCCTGGGTGCAATTGGCCGTGCGTTTTTCCTGGAGAGCCCCATCAGCAATCCCGAAAATGTATTTATCGAGATGATCGGAGAGGTGTTTGCCAATCGGCTGGGAATCCCCTTCGTCGGCGGCCTTCTGCTTTGCGGCATTCTGGCAGCGATCATGTCCACGGCGGACTCCCAGCTACTCGTCACCGCCTCCTCGATTTCTGAAGACGTCTATAAGGGCGTGATCCACAAGAATGCGAGCGATAAGAGCATGCTGCGTGTCAGCCGCATCACGGTGCTGGTGGTCAGCGCGATTGCCTTTATCATTGCGCTTGATCCCAACAGCAGCGTTATGGGCCTTGTCTCCAATGCGTGGGCCGGCTTCGGCGCGACGTTTGGCCCGGTCGTGATTCTGGCGCTGTTCTGGAAACGATCGAATTTTGCGGGTGCTGCCTCCGGCATGATTGCGGGCGGCCTGACGGTTATCGTATGGGATTATATCAAATTCGGCGGGGAAACGCTGGCAACGCGCACGGGGCTGTA
>DAWDUP010000020.1:17060-20681 GCA_052346825.1 Candidatus Fimivicinus sp.
CTGTATTCTCTGGTGCCCGGCTTTGCGCTCGGGCTGGTTTTGATGATTGCGGTCAGCCTGCTGACGAAGGCTCCCTCCAAGGAGATGCTGGAGGATTATGATGCGGTCGCCTCCCGGAAGGAAATATCCGAAACAGTGAAATAAACGTACGCTTTTGTCTCTTCAGAGGGCTGCCCACGCAGCCCTCTTTTTCGTTACAAGGCATGTTCCGCCCGCCTTTCTCATAAGATGAAAATACGGATAAAACCGAAGGAGAGCTTCCGAAAAACGGTGATGGGAATGGGCGGTGACAGTCACGTTGCAGACGAAGGAAACAAACAGGCTGAATATCATATTATCCGTCGTCATCTGCCTCGCGCTCGGTGCGCTAAGTGTTTTTGGCGTAGCGCAGGGCGTGGAAGAGCACGCGAGAAAGGTACAGGCGGCGCAGGGCGTAGAGACAGCGGCACCCTCCAGCCTTGCACCTGCAGATTCGCTGACCTCCTCCACGCAGACGGATACAACACAGGCCTCCTATATCAAGTGGGTGGAGTTCAACGCGCCCTACGCCGCTCTGAGCGACACGCTGGCGCTCGATATCAAAACGCATGAAGATGGGAAGGGGCCGCACGTCAGCTGGATCGATTCGCTCGCCTGGCTTGCCTGTAAGAATGGGGGCAACTGGAAAGGCTATAAATCGACCCAGCTGCAAAAGCTCAAGGATGCGCTGGCGGATGGGAAAACGGTCGACGAGCTGATGGCGGATAACAAATACTACGATTATTATAAGCGAGCCTATACGGCCGTGCTCGGCGGCATGGTGGGCGAATATGAAAAGGAGGCCCCGGACAAGGAGCACGAGGGCCAGAAGATCATTGTCAAAAAATACGGGCTGAAGGCCTATTGCCCGATTGCAGAGGGCTTTGGCTACAGCCATTACGATGATTTCGGCGATTCGCGCTCCTACGGCTACCGCAGGCGGCATCTTGGCAACGATCTGCTAGGGGCGATCGGCACACCGATCGTTGCTGTGGAGGGTGGCATCGTGGAGGCGTACGGCTGGAACCAATACGGCGGCTGGCGGCTGGGCATCCGCAGCTTTGACGGCAAGCGATCTTATTATTACGCGCATCTGCGCAAGGGGCACCCCTATCAGACGGGCATTCAGCTTGGCTCCAAGGTCAAGGCTGGGCAGGTGATCGGATATCTCGGCTCCACAGGCTATTCGACCAAGGAGGATAAGAACGGCATGACCCAGCCACATCTGCACATCGGCCTGCAACTGATTTTTGACGAATCGCAGAAAGAGGGGATCAACCAGATCTGGCTGAACCTTTACCCGCTTATCGAGCTTTTGAACCGCAACAAGGCGACGGTTGTGCGCGATGAAGAATCGAAGGAATATTTCCGTAAATATGATATTTTTGACCCGGCCTATCCGAAGGAATTGCGGGAAAAGCCAAAGACGACGGCTCCGCCCGCCACGACGACACAGGCGCAGACGACGCAGCAGGCTTCGGCGACACAATAAGATTGAATAGTAAAAGGCTTTGGGCCGCCGCATTTTCAGCGGCGGCCCCTGTTTGTGCTACAACAGGTGGACTTGCGTTGCGGTGAGGACGGCCTGATAGCCTGTATGGGCTTCGCCATAGGCATTCATGCGTGCCTTGAGGCGGTTGCGCCCGGCGGGTGTGATCTGGTAATAAACGCGAAGCTGCCGCTTTCCGCTGTCGAAGGTATAGTCCGTGATGTAGCCCCTGCCCAACATGCGATATAACGTGGGATACATGGCCCCTTCCGGAATGCGAAAACATCCGCCGCTGTATGCTTTGATGGACTGGCTGATCTCATAGCCATAAGTATCGCTTTTGCTTAGGCGGGCGAGGATTAAACATTCGGTGAGCGCTTTCATGAAATTGTCTGGCCTTTTGGAGCGCTTCTTCTTCGCTGATGGGTGGATTTCGCTTTTCCCTGTAGCGGGCGAAAGCTTTTTGAATTTTTGATTTGTGCATCATTAACAGCTCCTTTTGATCATTTAGCCGGATGAAACCGGCAGCGTGCAACATATTATGACGTTCCCCTGACACTCTGTCAGGGGATTTTTTTATCCCATCCCTCCTTTGCCAGATTGATGACCGGAACGCCCCTGCGCCGCGCATACTGCACCGTATATGCCGTGCCGCCTTGATCGCTTGTGCAATAGCAAACGCAAACGTCGCTGTGATCGACCATGTAGCGGTTCCGCTCGAACATACAGCTCCGCGTGTAACGCTCAGAAAGATATACTACGTCATCCGCCCGCCGTTTGACGGATTCATAGAGCAGCCTGTCCGCTTCCCGCCAGTGCTCCGCCTGATCGCGGCAGGGGAGGGCCAAAATCAGCTTCACCTGCGGGTGGAACCGCCGCGCTTTCAAAACGGCCTGCGCCGCGAGCGTGTCAAAGCCCAGCGCCCCGCCGCAATAAAAGGTGGTTATGTCACGGTTGAGCAAGCCCTGAATCGTTTTTTGCAAACGCGGTCGCAGAAGAAAGCGTTCATCTTCCGGTATTTTTCGATGGCCAGTAAAACAGCACAATAAAATAAAATCACCTCCATTATTTATATTATAGGTCAATTTAACCCTAATTTCAATAGGTCAAATGGCCCATAATGTAAATTGGTGGTGATTATTTTGAGCAGATTAAAGTATTTAAGAAAAAAAAGAGGATTTACCCAAATTCAAATGCAAATGCTTACCGGGATAGATCAAAGCGATTATTCAAAGCTCGAGAATGAAAAAAGATACTATACCTTTGAGCAGTGCAAAAAATTAGCCCTAGCATTGGGAACAAGTATGGATTTTCTTGCAGGGTTAACGGATGAAGAAAGCCCGTACCCTCGAAATCAAAAATATAGGTCAAATAACCCCTAATTTTACAGGTCGATTAAACCATAATAAAACAAGGGTGATAAATTGACCAGACTAAAATATCTTAGAAAAAAATATGGCATGACACAGACGCAGGTACAACTGGCCACCGGGATTGACCAAAGCGATTATTCTAAAATTGAGAATAACATAAATCTAGTAAGCTTTACGCAATGCAAAGAGCTTGCTATGCTATTTCACACAAGTATGGATTTCATTGCTGAGTTGACTGACGAAGAGAACCCGCATCCCAGAAAAAGTAAAAGAACGAACCCTGCTTTATCAGGCGAAAACGTGACCAGATTACAATATTTGAGAAATAAACACAATATGACGCAAAAGCAGGTGTACGAGATACTTGAAATCAACCAGAGTAATTATTCTAAAATTGAAAGGGGCTTCCGCAATATGACTTATCAGCAGTGTAAGCAATTCGCAATGTTGTATCATACTAGTATGGATTACCTTGCTGAACTAACAGATGATGAAAGCGAATATCTAAAAGACGGCTGAAAAGGGGACTGTTGCAAAAGCAATCGCCTATGTCACCTGGCATCTACATGCACCGCTGAATGTTGTGAAGGTCCCTGCTCTGCACATAAGAATGAATCATGCATTTTTCTCCTTTTCAGAACACAGAATATTTCATAACAAATCTATTTGATTAACTTAAATGAGTTAACCTCTTGCAAAATAATAAGCTAACCTAAAGTTAACTCATTTTAGTATAGGAGA
>DAWDUP010000021.1:0-18448 GCA_052346825.1 Candidatus Fimivicinus sp.
ACAACGCCGATGGCCATGGAAACGAGCAGCAGCCCTGTGATCGACTCCATGATATCAACCGGCTTGCCCGAAAGGCCGATCGCATGGTAAAGCGGGTCAAACCAAGTTTCATATCCGAAGCACTCGCCGTAAACCAAGCCAAACACACAGGCGGACACGCCGCAGGGGATAAGGATCTTGCCAATCTGCATCCCCTTGAGCTTCCACATCAGGAAGCCCGCAATCCCCAGCACGATGCCCTGGCCGAAATCACCGAACATGATGCCGAACATCACTGTATAGGTGATTGCGACAAAGGTGGTCACGTCGATATCCTTTCCAGACGGAAGGCCGAACATGCCAACCAGATATTCAAACGGACGGAAGATCCGGGGATTTTTCAATTTGACGGGAGGAATCGTCTTTCCCACCTCGTCGGTATCGTTGATCTCATAGGTGACCTTTCTAAACTTTTTCGCATGTTTCTCAAAGGTCTTGACCGCATCCTCCGCAAGCCAACCTACATAGAAGAAGGAGTCCCCATGGCGGGCCGCATAACGGCGCAGATTGAACAGGCCGCTGAACCATTTCAGATGCGTATAAATCCAATTGCAGTGGTCAGCCTCTTCATTCCAGTATGTGGAAATCTTTCGGTCGAGCTCTCCAATCTGTTCATTGAGCAGGTCAATATTCTTCTGGATTTCTTCAATGATGTGTTCCGGCGTGCCGACCGCTCCCGGAATCCGAAGCCGCTCGAAATAAAGGCTCGCAAAATTGCGGTCCACTTCTTCGATCTGCTCGCGCGGAGCAAAATATACGCCCCAGTCCTCCTTCTCATCGCTCGAGCACGGAATGAACATCATATAGGGATTGTCCGCATAGGCGATCAGCTTTTGCGTGGATTCCTTCGGCATATGGCCAAAACGAACCTTGATGAATTCGCAGGCGAACAAATCATCCAGATTGATGTCCAGACCGGTAAAATGCTGGAACTGTGTGATCGCATTTTCACAGGTCGCAAGCTGATCGGAGAGCACCTTGCGCTCATCATGCAGCTTGCTCATGCGCTGCCCGAGCTGACGGATGAAGGATTCCGTCTCCTCATTGGTCACCGGCTTCGGAATCTTTTCCACCTCGCGCAGATGAATGCCGGACGAAGCGGCCAACTCCTCAATCTTCTGCAGCATCGGCGCATATGGATTTTCCTCCACAAGCTGGGTATAGCCCATCGAATCCGACATATACTGCATGGCCTGTTCCGGCTGGAACGTGCCGTCCACACAGCAGGAGCCAAGGAATGCATCCAGTTCGCTGAGCAAGCCGATGACCTTAACAAATTTCATATTTGCAATTGCCATATCTGTGACCCTTCCTTTCGCAGAAGTGGGGAGTTTCGCACGGTTTTGCAAGGGCGGTAACCCAAATTTTCGCTTGGAATCGAATGTGGGAAACGCCTGTTTGAAAAATGCATTTTCAAACCTTCCCCTCGCTTCCCTAATCTCCCACGCCGATAAGCATCCGGCTGATTTCCTCCGCCGGGACCTGATAGCGGATGCCTTCGATGATATGCGTAATATTATTAACCTCATTCTCCGCGAGAAACATAAAGCTGAGCATTACCACGCTCGGATTGGTGGAGAAGCGCAGATCCTTCAGGCATCGGCCATATTGCAGCTTCTGCGCGGAATCCTCGATATAGGAAAACTCCTTCTGGAATTTCCGCCCGTATGGCGTTGCATCCAGCAGCTTTACCATCTCGGCGGCGCCCGGCGCTTCGATGAGCATCTCAAACTGGCGCTTGCGCAGCTCGCTGATCGGGCCAATCACCACAGAGCGCCGGATTTGTTCGGCAGAATGATATCCCATCCGCTTGAGCCGGTAGATATTGACGATCGCCTCCATATCCAGCTGCAGGCCGATCGCACGCAGCACTTCCTTGCGTGCCTTTCCCTTGAAGCCTTTTTTGATCAACTCCTCCAGCCGGTCGTAGAGATAGTGCTGGAAGACTGCCTCCATGTCGAGAAAATCAATCTCTGACGGCGCTTTGCGGGCGAACAAATGCATCATGTCATAGTAAGGCGACCCTTCCAAGGCCGCGAGCAAGCTGTCAAAGGAATTGACCGATGCAAGCTCATACAAATCCAGCTTTGTATGCTGGTTAAAGAACGCCGGCATGGCAAACAGGTAATCGCCCGGATGCCCGGTGCTCAGGAAGCGGGCACAGGATAAGATCTGGTCGATATCGCTGCGTACGATGAAATATTGATAGAAATCCTGCCCAATGGACATCTCATACCGGCACAGCGACGCGTACTGATCGAAGACCCGCTTTTTGAGCATCGTCTCAAGCTGCCCGCGATGGATATCCGTGGCGGTCGTCCCTTCGAAGATATCCGCATAGGCTGTCCGGTTTTTTAAATAGTTGGCTACCTCATTGACACTGTGGCAATTGAGCAGCTCCATATAATTGCGCTCTGTCAGCCTACGGCCGTACATGGCGCGCGACTTTGCCAAAATCGCATTGGAAGACACGGTTGTAAGCATAAAATGGTTCACCCTTTCTCCGCGCCCGGATTGATCTATTTCAAGGCCCCCACGTAGCCAGGGAAGCGGCACCCACGGGCATCCGCAAAGCACAATACATATTAAAGAAAAACGCTTTTTCAGGAGAATCAACGCTGCCTTCTCCCGAACCCCTTTTTACGCAAAGCCAACAAAATACAGCCCGCTGCGCGGACTGCAATCTTTTTGCTTTATGCCTCCAGCACACGGCGTACAATCTCCTGTACCCACTGTGTGCTCCTTTCTTTGTATAAAGCTTCCATTTTCTGCACGGCAGTGTCATTGCCAGACCTAGCTTCATCCAGCTTTTTTCCGGCCTCCTGCTCCTCAGTACGGGCAAGCTCGTCGATTTCCGCCCTCGCCTGCTCCAACCGCTCGGAAAGCAGCCTGTTTTCTTTGAGCTCCAGCTCTTCCTGCGCCTTGCGCTGATAGGCTTCCGCCTCTTCTGTCCGCCTGCGCGCCTGCTTATCCATTTCAATAATGGTCTCGACCATTTTATCCAAATCGGTCACCCCTTTCGGCAACACTAATCATAACATTTAGAAAGGGCCCGGCGCCTGACGCCGTCCCTTTGACGGTCTTTATTATAGCACTCTGAATTGAAAAAACAAGGGCAAAAAGCATAACAATAGCCTGTAATTTTCAGGGAATATGGTGCAAAATTCTGTCGTGGGTCGCTCCCTGCTTACCATTAAATTATGGGAGTAAGTTTGCCTGAATCCTGAATGTATATGATACAATGATATGACCCAACCAAAGAGGAAGTCAAAGGCTGCGGTTGCCCCAGGGCAATCAAAATAGCAAGAATGATCAAACGGCTTCTCGCTCAACTTGTTATCCTGTTCAATAGAAAGGAGGAAACACAAATGAAAGACAACACTGTTATCAGCATCGAAACGGTAATTGACTTCATTGAAAGCCATTTGGACGGCAAACTGGAACTTGAAACAGTTGCAAACGCAGTCCACTATTCCAAATATCATCTGCACCGTATGTTTACGGATACCGTCGGTATGACAATCCACGACTATGCACTACGCCGGCAACTCACTGAGGCGGCCAAGCTGCTGGTGTTTTCGGAGAAGCCGATCATTGAAATTGCTTTTATTTGCGGCTATGAAAGCCAGCAGGCCTTTACCGCAGCATTCAAATCCATGTATAAGCTGCCACCTGCGGAATACCGTGAACGCCGGGAGTTCTATCCGCTGCAATTACGATTTTCGCTGCATAGAAAAGGACTGAATCCGGAGTTTTCCAAATCCAGCATTCGATGTGCCGAAACTGGGGACATTCCTGCATGGATGGAAATTGTCCGGCTGGTCATTGACGGCTATCCCTATTTGGACGAGGCAGATTATCTCCGGAAACTGAATGATGCGATCAAGGATAAGACGGCATTGATTTTCAATGATGACGATACCGTTATCGGTGTTATGGCTTTTTCCTGCGAGACGGGCAGCATTGATTTTATGGGCGTGCACCCTCAATACCGAAACCGCGGCATCCAGAAAATCTTTCTGGACAAGTTGATGGAAGATATGCTCCCAGGACGAGAAATCAGCGTAACTACCTATCGCTCTGGTGATCGAGCAGATACGGGCTACCGCAGAGAATGGCAGGAACTCGGATTTGCTGAAAGAGAACTGCTTGTTGAATATGGCTATCCCACCCAGCGATTTGTGCATTTTCCCAAATGCAAGGAGGATTTAGCAAATGACGAGCAGGCGACAAACTAACTGGAAAGGCAGAACGATCCTTTTCCTGATCAGCCAGTGTATCACGCTGTTTGGTTCCACGCTTGTCCAGATGGCAATTGTATGGTATGTAACGCTGAACACCAGCTCCGGCGCATGGGTGGCGGCATTTAGTGTATGCTCCTATCTGCCCCAATTTCTTGTTTCGTTTGTAGGCGGCGTTTGGGCAGACCGATATAACCGGAAGAAGCTCATCGCCGGAGCGGACACGGTGATTGCCGCCGTTACTCTCGTTATGATGCTGGCAATGCCATACATCACGGAAGAGTCCTTGCTGCTTGGCAGTCTGCTGGTCATGTCGGTGATCCGTTCCATTGGCGCAGGTATCCAAACTCCAGCGGTCAACGCGGTCATTCCACAGCTTGTCCCCGAGGATCAGCTCATGCGATTTAACGGTATCAATGCCACGATGCAATCTCTTGTGCAGTTTGCGGCTCCTGCAGCCGCCGGTGTATTGCTGACAATCAGCACCCTTCGCTCCACGCTTATGATCGATGTTGTGACCGCCATCCTGGGCGTAGGGCTTCTCTCCACGGTGATGATTCCCAAACAGGAGCGCAGCGAAGTACCGGCGTCAGTTTTTGCGGATATGAAAATCGGCGTCCGATACGCTGTTTCCGATCATCTCATTGGAAGCCTGCTGATCGTTTATGGCCTGTTTGTATTTCTGTGCGTTCCGGCCGGTTTCCTTGCGGGCCTGCTGGTCAGCCGCGTCTATGGCGATACCTACTGGTATCTGACGGCAGTAGAATTGGTCGGATTCGCAGGAATGATGGTGGGCGGCCTGTTAATGAGCACTTGGGGAGGTTTCCAAAGCCATGTGAAAACGTTGCTGGTTGGTTTGGCCGCCTTTGGCGCAATGGCGATTGGTATGGGACTATCAAAGAATTTCATTCTGTATCTTGCCTTGATGATGCTGTATGGTGTGGCATTGACAACGGTACAGACGGCGGCCACAACGCTCATTCAAGAAAACGCGGAAACTTCAATGCAGGGGCGGGTGTTCGGCTTGCTCGGCTCCATATACTCCGGCTGTATGCCGATTGGTATGGCGATCTTCGGGCCATTGGCTGACAGAATCCAGCTACAGTGGATTATGATTGCGTCCGGCGTGGCACTGATTGGAACTGCCGGCATGATGTGCTGCAACCGAGGTTTTCGCAAATTCCTTTGAGCAAAAGACGATCATTGTTTGAGATATAATCTGCCCAGCGGCAGAAAAGAAAAAACGCTGAGACACTTTTCCGCGATTCAATAAAGTAATCCTTGTCACATTTTTGAAAAGCTTTACGAGGACGATGTAGTCGGGAGAATCAGCGACGACCGCTTTTCACAGATGTCCAAGCGATACGATCAGCAGCAGGGGGAGCACGCCGCAAAACCAAAACCACCCGTTGAACAGGTGGTTTTGGTTTGGTTTAGTTTGCTTTCCATATTCGCCTGTTCCGCTTCTGTACTGATCGTAAGCAAGAACGGTGGGCCGCCCATCCGTTAGCGGCCCGCCTGCTGCCGGGGTAACGGTCCCCGCAGGGATAGCTTATCTAATATTACTACCACATTCCCGCTATCCACCTTCATTATACTCTAAGGAAGGTAACGTTGCAAGAATATGCTCAATTTAGTGGAAGATTCTCCGAAAACAGTCGGTTATCCCCTCTCGATCGCCTGATCAGATTCCCTATTTTTCGAGCAATCGGTTTTAACTCTGCCTTGTGCAGAATTACAGGTTGCCCGATGGACAGAAATCGTAGCCAACGTGTCTCCAAGCTGTGTAAATATCGCAGCAGTCAGGGCAAGTTGGTCGTCGGGCAAACGCTCTGCAAGCAGTGACGCAAGTGCGGAAATAGCGGCAGTCAGTTCACATGCATTCATAAAATCACCATTCACAGAATATGAGCATTCATTTCAGGACGTGCAGGAATCCATAAAAATAGCCGTTGGATAAACTACGCCTGTCAGGCTTTGAGAATCTCTTTGATCTTTTCGTAGCATCCCAAATCATATGAAACAAGTAGCCCAGGTCCTGTGTTGCAGTATTCCATCAGTTATTTATCAAAATTTCAGATTTTTCCCTTGCATAAATTGTAAAATAGTGTATTATATGCAATATAAAACGATTATGCGGGAGACGATTTTATGCCGGTCTGCAATGCTTGGGAAATCTGGAGCATTCACAATCACATCATCGATACCGTTGTGATCGTCAACCTGACGCCTTTGGAAGGCATCCCATTTTGCAATGAAAAACCTGACGAACGGGTATCCGTCTACTTACAGGAGAACGACCTGCTGAAATGCGTGGGAGCGCTGGATGACGAGATGCTGATAAGCGTTGCACGCGCGTATCTCCAATTGCGCAGGAAGCCTGAATAAAATGCAAGGGCACGCGTCTTCTCTTTAGAGACGCGTGCTTTTCGTTTCACCCAACTTCTTTTAACATCGTGCCGTTCTGATCTGCAAAAATCACTTTTCCAATCGCCGCATCCTGAAATTCCGTCAGGATTGTGCTGGTGATTCGTGTCATTTCCGACTGTGTGATCTCGCCACTTTTTTTTGCATAGGTCTCATTCAGGGCCTGGAATAGGGCTTTTGCCACTTTTGCGTCGTCAACAATCCGGCTGTCGATATCGGCTTTGATTTTACTCACCTTTTCCCCGGTAATATTCGCGAGAAGCTGAAAAACAGGCAGCCCATACTGTTCTATTTTATAATAATTCTGTGCATCGTCCTGTGTCAGCAGATGATAAAATAATTTTCCGAGCTCTGTCACATCCGCCTCGCCGATCCCCAGATCCTCTGCCGCTCCGCAAAGGCCCGGAAAAAATGCATCCAGTTGCTCTGCACTGAAAAATTCCGACAAAACGACTGCCGCTGAGGAATATTGCGTGGACGCAGCCTTCAGGACGATTTCTGCCTGACTGATCCCATCCCTCTGAAAAACCTGCGCTTTCTCGATGTGATGATACCATGCCTCTGAGGAATGCCCGGCCAGCAGCCTGGTCAGGGACGCGGAAAGCGCTTCATCCGGCCCGGCTGGCTGCGATACCGCAGCAGAACTGGCCGCGATGGAGGAATCGTCGACAGGAAGCTCGCTCCCTGTGCAGGAAGCCATCGAAACAATCAACGCCAATGCTGCAAAAGCACACCATATCTTTTTCATTCTTTTTCTCCTGTATTCTAAGTCGTCTAATAACCCGACTCTATTATACAGATTCTGAATCACCTTGTAAATGAAAAAACGGAGCTGAGTAAAACCGCTCCGTTATTTCGTATTTCAGCTCAGATTAGAAAATAATTTTCAGAATAATATGCAGGATGATCTTTGCCGCGCGCACAAAGACCTCCTTGAAGATATGCTCGATCATCTCGATGACCGGGCCCTTATCCTCCCGCAGCGCATTCTGCGCAGCGGCCAGCGCCTTTGCAGCCAGATCAACTTTCTGCTGGTCGGCGGCAAGAATCGTATCATCCGCCAGGACCTGTTTCGCATCGGCAAGCGCTATTTTGAAGGCAGCGACGGAAGCGTCTGTATACTTCGAGGTATCTACAGCCTCAGCAGCCTCCACTTTGGCGGAGAGCTCTGTCTTATCCGCCAGAAGTCCATCGGGGCTGACACGCATCAGCATCGCGGGCAAAAGCTCCGCATAGGCAGCAAGCGTATCCTTCGCACGGGTACCCCATTCGTTCTCGATAAAGGTCAGGTCGTCGCGGCCCGATACATGCATAACCTCTCCAGACTCCGTCTCATAGGCGCCGGTGCTTCCCCACTCCGGATGATCCGGATCATCCGGCAGCTCCCAGTTGGCAGCCTCGAAATAGACATAGGGCAGACCGATATTTTTAAAGGACGCATGGTCGCTCCAATCGCCGGTGGTCGGCGTCTGTAGGGAATTGATCTGAGTATCATTGAGACGGATGCCGAGCTCCAGCTCGTCGGCTAGCGCTTTCGCCTGATAAACACCCCATGCCTGATCGACCGCGCCGGTCTCCTCGTTGACCACGCCGCCATAGACATAGCGATACGTACCGGCAAGGATGGAATCTAAATTGATCATCAATACAGTATTGGCGATCTCCTCTTCGCTCATGCTGCCCGCATATGCCTTGGAGCCACGCAGGCCGGCTTCCTCCGCGCCGAAGAAAATGAATTTTATCGTGTAAGGAGTGCTGACATGGAACATCCGCTTTGCCGTCTCCAGCGTGACAGAGGTACCGGAGCCATTATCGTCCACACCGGCGGTATTGACACTGTCGTAATGTGCGCCGACGATGATCTGCTTCTCGGAGCGGCCGGGCTTGGTCACAATAAGATTTTGGCTGTTAACCGTCGCGCCGCTGCTGGTATAGCTGAAGGGCTGCTTTATGACCTCATATCCAAAACTTTCCAACTCGCCCTTAATGTAGGCGGCTGCCTTCGCCTCCTGCTCCGTCCCCACGCGGCGCGCGCGCAGGTTTTCATCGAGATATTTGACATAGTTGTAGGCGTCCACGCCATAGGCCACCGTATCGTCCGCCGCAGCGGCCGTGACGCCGCAGGAGAAAACCGTGCACAACATGACAAGCGCCATCAATGCCGCAAGGAATGATTTCTTATTCATGGATTTGCTCACCCTTTCTTCCCATTCACAATCTTAGCGGTTCAAAGCGCTAAAATGTAGTATTCAGTTTAATCCTTTTTACAGCCCGCGTCAAGGGAAAATGGGGAAATCGCATGTACAATCTAAAGATGCACCAAAGTGAATTTTTATAAATTATAATGAATAAAATAGATTTATTTTTAACCATTATTGCATATTATGCAATCAGTTATTCAAAAGAAGGGTCGAGTGTGTTTCACGCCCGACCCCTTTTCCCTGCGCAACGCCGCGATAAAGAATCCCGTTTTCTGATGATCCATTTTTGAATCGCCTGCTTGCAGACAGCATATCGCAAAAAGGTGAAAAAAGCACCCTATGCATCATAGAGCCGTGCTTCTGCGGCCCATTCTCGCTAACATGGAATCATGATTGATCCAGCCTGTACCGCCGCAGCCGCAGCGAATTGAGCACCACGCAGACGGAACTCAGCGACATAGCGCCCGCTGCGAGCATCGGATTTAAGAGCGGACCGCCGAAGAGGTACAGCACACCCGCCGCCACGGGGATGCCCAGCGTATTATAGGCGAACGCCCAGAAGAGGTTTTCCTTGATAATGCGTAAGGTGCGGCGGGAAAGCGCGATTGCCTGCGCCACCAGCGAAAGGTCATCGCGCATGAGGACGATGTCGGCGGATTCGATCGCCACATCCGTGCCGGAACCGACTGCGATGCCGATCTCCGCCATCGTCAGGGCCGGCGCGTCATTGATGCCGTCGCCCACCATGGCGACCGTCTTCCCATCCTTCTGGAGCTTTTCGATCACGCCTGCCTTATCGGAGGGCAGGACATTCGCAATCACTTCATCGATGCCAACCTGCTTTGCGATCGCCTGCGCGGTCGCCTCATTGTCGCCCGTGAGCATGATAACCTGCACGCCCTTGCCGCGAAGCTGCTTCACAGCCGCCACGCTGCTCTCCTTGACCGTGTCCGCCACGGCGATCACACCGGCCAGCACCCCATCGCATGCCAGCAGCATCGGCGTTTTGCCCTCCTGCGCGAAGAGCTTCGCTTCCGCGACGCAGTGCTTTGCATCGACCCCGTTTTCCTCCATCAGCTTTTCATTGCCAAGTAGGATTGCCTTGCCATCCACAATGGCGGCGATCCCGCGCCCCGGCAAGGCTTCAAACTGCTCCGCAATTGGAAGCTCCAGCCCCTGCTCCGCCGCATGCGCGACGATCGCGTCGCCCAGCGGATGCTCGCTCCCCTTTTCCGCCGAAGCGGCAAGGCGCAAAAGCTCCGCCTGTTCAAAGCCGGATACCGGCACGAGATCCGTCACCTTCGGCTTTCCGTTGGTGATCGTGCCGGTCTTGTCAAAGACGATGGTCGTCAGCTTGTGTGCCGTCTCAAGCGCCACGCCGCTTTTGATGAGAATGCCGTTTTGCGCGCCCTTGCCTGTTCCTGCCATGATGGCGGTCGGCGTGGCAAGGCCCAGCGCGCAGGGGCAGGCGATAACAAGCACGGCGACGAAGATCGTCAGCGCAAAGGCCACGCCCTTGCCCGCGATCAGCCAAGCGATTGCCGCAACCACGGCGATCGTGACGACGGTGGGCACAAACCAGCCGGAGATGACATCCGCCAGCCGTGCAATCGGCGCCTTGGAATTCTGCGCCTGCTCAATCATACGCACGATCTGGGAAAGGGCTGTGTCGCCGCTTTTTTGATCCGTGTGGATGCGGACAGATCCGTTTTTATTGACCGTGCCGCTGTATACAAAATCGCCTGCGTGCTTCTCCACCGGGATGCTCTCACCCGTGAGCATGCTCTCATCCACAGACGTATAGCCGTCGATCACCGTGCCGTCGACGGGGATATGCATACCGGGCTTTACAATGATCGTATCCCCGATTTCTGCCTCCTCCGCCGCGATGGTAACCTCTACGCCGTCGCGCTCCAGGATCGCCGTTTTGGGCGCCAGCTCCATCAGGCGGTAAATCGCCTCCGAAGTCTTTGCCTTGCTGCGGGATTCGAGCATTCGGCCAAGCAGAATGAAGGTGATGATGATGCCTGCGGATTCAAAATACAGCTCATGGATCGCTTGCGTTTCTCCCATCAGAATTCGAACGACGGAATAGACGCTGTAGAGAAACGCCGCGGCAGAGCCGATGGTAACGAGCGTATCCATATTCGGGCTTTTGTGAAATACGGCTTTCACACCCGTAGTAAAAAAGCTTCTTCCCGCCCAGAGGATCGGCAGCGTCAGGGTCAACTGGCAGAGTGCAAATGTGCCCGCGTGGTGCATGGGGTCGAGCATGGCGGGCAGCGGCAGGCCCACCATATGCCCCATGGCGATGTAAAGCAGCGGGACGGCGAAAATGACGGCCAGAAGAAACCGGCGACGGATGCTGTCCACCCGCTGGGCCGTGCGTTTCTTTTCCGCCTCCACATCCCGTTTCGTCTCCACCTGCAAGGGTGTGTAGCCCGCTTTGGCCACGGCGAGCTTGATATCGGCTACACGCACTTTTTCCGGAGCAAAGACAACGGCAGCGCGGTTGGTTGCGATGCTCACGCTCGCCTGCTCCACCCCGTCGAGCCGGCTGATTGCCCGTTCGACCGCGCGCGAGCAGGCCGCGCAGGTCATCCCGTCGACAGGCAGGATAATCTCCTTTACATTTTGACTGGCCTTTTCCTGTTCGCTCATGAGCTATGACCATCCTTTGGTAATCGATTCGAATGTTATTACAGGCTAACCTTTCCAATTTGAAAGTATTGATAGATGGAAAAGGGGCTTTTGTTAGTGTATGCATATTTCTATAAAAAATCCAAACAGGGGAAGTACAGAACATAAAAAATGCCCGCCCCGGCGAAGGCCAGAACGGACGCATTTTTGAAATTATTGAGAAACTCAGCCAAGCTCCGCAAAGTATTTAATCGTGCGGACCATCTGGCTCGTATAGGAGTTCTCATTGTCATACCAGGAGACAACCTGAACCTGATACAGGCCGTTGCCCAGCTCGGACACCATCGTCTGCGTGGAGTCGAAGAGGGAACCGTAACGGATGCCAATGATATCGGAGGAAACGATCTCATCCTCATTGTAGCCGAAGCTCTCAGAGGCGGCAGCCTTCATCGCGGCGTTGATGCCTTCCTTCGTAACATTATCACCCTTGACAACAGCGGTGAGGATCGTCGTGGAGCCGGTCGGAACCGGAACGCGCTGCGCGGAGCCGATGAGCTTACCGTTGAGCTCCGGGATAACCAGGCCGATCGCCTTGGCAGCGCCGGTGGAGTTCGGCACGATATTGGCAGCGCCGGCACGAGCCCTGCGCAGATCGCCCTTGCGGTGCGGGCCGTCAAGGATCATCTGATCGCCCGTGTAAGCATGGATGGTGGACATAATGCCGCTCTGAATCGGAGCATAATCATTGAGGGCCTTCGCCATGGGCGCCAGGCAGTTAGTGGTGCAGGAAGCAGCGGAGATGATCTTGTCTTCCGCAGTCAGGGTCTTTTCGTTTACGCTGTAAACAATCGTCTTCAGGTCGTTGCCCGCGGGAGCGGAGATGACAACCTTCTTCGCGCCGGCCTCGAGGTGAGCAGAAGCCTTATCCTTGGAGGTGAAGAAGCCCGTGCACTCGAGCACGACGTCTACGCCCAGCTCGCCCCAGGGAAGCTCAGCCGGATTGGCGTTTTTATAGATCGTGATGACCTTGCCGTCCACCGTGATGGAATCCTCACCCGCCTCAACGGTATGGCCGTCATAACGGCCCTGGGCGGTATCGTACTTGAGAAGATGGGCAAGCATCTTCGGGCTGGTCAGATCGTTAATCGCAACGACATCATAGCCCTCGGCGCCGAACATCTGGCGGAACGCAAGGCGGCCAATGCGGCCAAAACCATTGATTGCTACTTTTACTGACATTCTAACTACCTCCATATGATTATTACATGGACATGCATATATATATTAACGCTTTCCGCGAAAATATGCAAGGATTTCGCTGTAAAATGAACCACTGCGGGTAAGTTTTGTTAATGCTACACAAAAACTCGGATTGGCGAGGGAAAAAGGGTATGATATGGACGAACTTCTCAAATGACTGATACCAGGCAAGGAGCTATGATACGTGCTTTCTTTTCTGCAAAAATCATATGACCGGCTGGAGGCAATCCCAGTCTGTCCGGAAAACGAGCCGCAGCTGCGCGAGGGAATCCACCTGCTGCTCACACTCTCCCATCTATGCGCCGGGAGCGCCGATCAGACGCAAAAACAATTCCTTGCGTATCTGACACAGGGCTGCCATAAAATTCTGCGAAAGCTCGAAAATCTATTATTATGCCGCGCGCACGAGCTCTCCTTTGAGCCCTGCGCCATCGTTTCCTTTCTCGATGATATCTGCTGTGCATGCGACCTTTTGCTCAGCGGCTGCGGCAAACGGATCCTCTTCGATACACATGCGCCGGATACACTTCTCGGATGCGCGCCCGGCCCGGTGCGGTGTGCCCTTTTAAATCTCATCGCCAACGCCGCCCGCTACTCTCGAGCGGACACGATTCTGGTGCACCTCTCCTGCACTCTCAGCCATGCGCTGGTCACCGTGCGCAGCGCCGGGGAATCTCCGCTGAACGCTCTGCAGCGGGGGACGGATACGGACGGCGCAGGCCTGTGCGCGGTGCGCCGGTGCGTGGAACTGCATAAAGGCACGCTCCTGTTTCAGAGCAACAAGGGCTGTACGGCGGCCGCCTTCGCCCTGCCGCGCGATCTTAAGACACTGCCGGACGCTTATCCCCTGCCGCAGCCGGATTTCGTGGAATATATCTGCGACCGGCTAAGCCCGGTGTATACGGGCTTAAGCGGTCTGTGCCCATGCCCGGTGTGAGCCGTCATCGTTCAAGCGCGTCAGCCTGTATGTAATCCGCGCCTTTCCGAGCCGGAAGATGTACAATCCTTCCCCGCTGATACAATCCGACCCGCTTCGCAATCAGCACCGCCTTCATTCCATGGGCGGCGCACCGGCCGCTGAGCCCGGACAGCTTTGTCGAAGCATAGGACTCCCCTGCATCCAGAAGCGTTTCTATCTGGGACGTATACAGGCGAACCCATATTCCATGCCACTGAAGCGCCGTTTTCGCAAATGCTTTTGTGATGATACCGTTCATCAGCGATGCCCTCATTTCATCAAAAATAAAGCGCCAAGGGAGAAAAAACTCCCTCAGCGCCATATTACTTCAATTTTCGTGCAAAAAGCGTCGAACTAAAACTTCCCTGTTAAAAAAACCGGAAAAAGCCTTTACGAGGGCGTGCCTTACGCGATATTGTCGATTCCAGCCGCCTTTTTGAGCGCTTCTGTGCGGTCTGTCTTCTCCCATGTCAGGTCGAGATCCGTGCGGCCAAGATGGCCGTAAGCCGCGAGCTGGCGGTAAATCGGACGGCGCAGATCAAGCATGTCGATAATCGCAGCGGGGCGCAGGTCAAAATTCTCCTTGACAATTTCACTCAGAGAATCGTCGGAGATCACACCCGTGCCAAAGGTATCCACCATGACGGAAACCGGGCGGGCAACGCCGATCGCATAGGCCAGCTGGATTTCGCATTTCTCTGCAAGGCCCGCCGCCACGATATTTTTCGCCACATAACGCGCCGCATAGGCTGCGGAACGGTCCACCTTGGTCGGATCCTTGCCGGAGAATGCGCCACCGCCGTGGCGCGCATAGCCGCCGTATGTATCGACGATGATTTTGCGCCCTGTCAAGCCGCTGTCACCCACAGGGCCGCCCGTGACAAAGCGCCCGGTCGGGTTGACATAAATGATCGTATCGTCGTCTATCAGGTCCTCCGGGATCACGGGGCGCACCACATGCTCCACGATTCCGCGGCGGATTTCATCCAGGGAGACGTCCGCACGGTGCTGGGAGGAAATGACGACCGTGTCGATGCGCACGGGGCGGTCGTTTTCGTCATATTCCACCGTAACCTGCGATTTGCCATCGGGCAACAGATAGGGCAGCGTGCCGTCCTTGCGGACCTTGGTCAGCTGGCGGGTGAGCTTATGCGCAAGGGAAATTGGCATGGGCATCAATTCCGGCGTTTCACTGCAGGCGTAGCCGAACATCATACCCTGGTCGCCGGCTCCATTGAGATTATAGGCGTCCTTCTCGCCGGATTTCAGCTCCAGAGAATGGTCCACGCCCAGTGCGATATCCGGAGACTGCCCGTCAATCGCGGTTAGCACGGCGCAAGTGTTGCCGTCGAAACCCTTATCGGCGCTGTCGTAGCCAATGTCGCAGATGACCTGGCGCACGATCTGCGGGATCTCTACATAGCAGCTCGTACTGATCTCACCCATGACGAGCACCTGGCCTGTCGTGCAGGTGGTCTCGCATGCAACACGGCCCTGTGGGTCCTTTTCCAGGATTGCATCGAGGACAGCGTCGGAAATCTGATCGCAGATCTTATCGGGATGTCCCTCGGTAACGGACTCAGAGGTAAAGAGATGTCTTGCCATTTGTTCGTTTCTCCTTTTATGATTCTTTTCCATATGAGAGGTACAGAAGCGCAAAAAAGCGCTCGCGGTGAAACCACGGGCGCTCTTAACACCTTATCTTTCGGTTAACACCGCAGGATTTAGCACCTTGCACACTGCTTCAATGTGCAGGTTGCCGGGCTTCAAAGGGCCTTTCCCTCAGCCGCTCTCAATAAGGAAATATGTAATTTACAGACTATATTGTACGGCATAGGCTGAAAAAAGTCAAGTACTCCGGCCGATGCCGCACAAAAGTTCAAAATGTGTTCACGAATGCCGCCTTTTCCTGCACCTTTTCTGTTCATCTACTGAATTTTTCCGAACCACGCGCCTAACGCGTGGTTTTCATAATACAAAAAGCTGTAAGCTGGTCTCCAGCTTACAGCTTTTTCGTGGAATCATCAGAAAATAATTCTGAAAAGCGGCCTCAGCACATGCTGATAAAATTCTCTGAGCAACCGATACATCTGCAGCATTCCGATTACACCTCCATGATCGCTTAAAAGTCCTGTAAAATCCGCAGCTTTTTGTAAGTTTATTTTTATTGTACCGTAGTCAGGAAAAAAGTCAAGATAAATTCACAAAAAAGAAGCTGAATAAAGCCGCTTATCACAGCAAAAGAGAAAAGATGCGCAAATCTAGGGGAATCCAGCCGGCCTAAATCAGAACCCAGCACAGCCCAGACCGGTTTCATCACCCCGCCTGTCAGTTCAGCCGCAGGAAGCTGCGTGCCGGAATCGTAACGCCGTTGACCGTCGCTTCCGCTTCACCATAATTGACATACACGAGCGAAGAAGAATTATATTCCGTGCAATACACATTCTCCTGCACCATACTGTGCTTCGTCATCCGCGCACCGCGCAGATCTGCAAGCGTTTGATTGGCTTCCTTGTAGTATGCAGCCGCATCCGCCAGGGAATTCTCATAGTTGACCACCGGAGCTCCCTCTGCACCCTCCTTTGCTTCCAGCGCCTCGTACGACCATGTAAAGCTCGGGCACGCGCCGTACTCAATCGACCGAAGCATCTGCGTCTGCGGATCATCGGCCAAATTAATCGCCTTCCCTGAATAATCGACGATTCCATGCAGAAGCATCTGTACAAACGGAATCGTCTCATAGGAATCATCCTGGGAAACTGCGGAGGAGAGCGGCAGATTGGTGACAACATCCGCATTTTTTAGCATATAAAAGTTACCTGTATCGACCATCAACTTCCGGTTGGAGCCAAAGGATTCGCTCTGCTTGGAAAGCTGCTGCGCAGCTGCCTGACGGCTGGTAAAGGTTTTATTAAAATTGGAATACAGCATTTGCCCCGCATCGCTGACACAGTAGCCTGTCATGGAAACCTTTTTGGTATTCACCATAAATTCACGCGCCGCCCGTTCCAAGGTATCCAAACTGCGCAGGCCGCGCTGGAAGGATTGCGGACCCACATAATCTGCAAACGGATTTTCCTTTGCATAGGAGAAGGTCTCTCCTTTTATGCCCAAGGCGGTGCTGCCGGCAGAAAAAGAATCACGCGCATTGGTGGAAAGCAGATCGGCCGCAAGGAACAGCTGCAGCTTCTGGGTGGCCATGCTTTCATACAGATCATTGAAGCGCATCTTGCCGCCAAGGGAAATCAACAGCTTAGCGTCCGTCGCCTGCTTCTGGTTGAAGCCACCCG
Source organism: Candidatus Fimivicinus sp. (assembly GCA_052346825.1). Classification (GTDB taxonomy): domain Bacteria; phylum Bacillota; class Clostridia; order Oscillospirales; family Acutalibacteraceae; genus Fimivicinus. Next base: position 17,057 of record DAWDUP010000021.1, read on the forward strand.
TCAGCGCGCCCTGATAACAAAGATTGATTTGATTGATCCCCTTTGCCTTCATTTGAACCAGCAGATCCTCCGCCTGTTCAAAGGAGGTAAGCTTTTGGGAGGTGCTTAAGCGGCCGTCCTTGTTCGGCAGGCTGCCGACAAGATTCAGGGTCAGCGGCAGATTATCCGTCCCCTCCAGCGTCCGTGTGGAGAGCACTGCATCCCGGATAAGCTGCTCGCGCACGGCAAGCGCCATGCCGGAATACGAGGCATTTTCCCCGGACAGGAAGCGGTAGCACAGCTTGAGGCTTCCGTCATAACCGGACGTGCTGACATACTGCGTGATACCATCCTCGGTTTTCTCCTGTGCCGAAGGGGTAATAGTGAACTGCGCGCCGACACGGTAATAACCGCTCTCGCCTTCCGCGCGGTCGGCGAGGATCGTCGCCAACGCGTCGCCCTGCTCGATGAGCACTGCAAAAGCGCTGGAGCCCTGCTTTACGCCAAACGCTGGTACCAGAGCGGAATAAACGTTTTTCTCAGCGGGAAGCGCTGCGTCCTGCCCATAAACCGCGAAGCGCAGCGTATCGTTTGCCTTAGCCTGCTGTGCCGTCCGGATCAGTGCGCCGCTCCCGTCCGGGACGAGGATGAAGTCATCCGCCGCTCCCTGTGTAGAGGCACCGAAATACTCGAGGAATCCCAATTTCAGCACCTTGGCCTCTCCCGTTGTCTCCGCGAGGGATTTACAGTCGATCTGCGCGAAAAAACTGCCGTCCTCCAGCGTATAGGTCACAGAAACGTCGAAAACGATATCCTGCGCCGTGCGGCTTTTGAAGTCCTTTTTTGCCGTCTGAGCGTCGGCGGCTATCACATAGGTCACTTTTAGGCCTGTATCCGTCAATTCATAGGAAGCGGTCCCGTAGGCCACGCTGTTATCCTGACTGTTGAGATAATAACGCTTCCCTCCCTGTAGCACCTCCAGGGAAACCACCCCGGCGCGGTTTTCCTCCTTGCCGTTATCCTGCTGCGGCAGCGCATACCACATTTTGTTTTGAGAGGTTTCCTTGACGGCAACCGCATAGGTCTTCTCGTCGATATACAATTCAATCAATCCGGACTGTGCGACCCGCTTGAGCGATGTGGAGGACACGTGCATTTCCCGCGCGGACTGATTCGGATAAACTGACTGTACGTCCTTCTCCTGATAAACGGCGCGGGAGACAGTCTCCCTTGTCTTTTCTCCGCATGCGGCAAGGGAAAGCAGCAAAACGCCTGCCAGCCCCGCGCAGACGGCCCGCCTGAGCAAGGAGCTCCCTTTCCGCTTTTCTCCGGACGAACGCTTCAAATCAAAAAGCTTCATAGCCCTATTCTCCATTCTGGACAGCGAAAACGCCCACAATAAAATCCTGCCCC
>DAWDUP010000021.1:18462-19391 GCA_052346825.1 Candidatus Fimivicinus sp.
ACCATATCCCAATGCAAAGTCAACCGCGTAGCGGCATTTCAAGCCTCCTGCGGCGGCTCCGGAAATTCCTTTGCATAGCGGCTTAGGCAGTCAGAAATAATCTGCTGCGCCGTCTGCGCGCCCTTCACGCTCTCCAGCGCCGTCGCCTTGCCCTCCAGCGTTTTATAAACGGAGAAGAAGTGTGTCATCTCTGTGGACACATGCTCCGGCAGCGCGCCGATATCCCGATAGCCGTTATACGTGGGGTCGTCGAATGGGATCGCAATGATCTTCTCGTCCTTATAGCCCTCGTCCTCCATGATGATCACGCCGATCGGATAGCAGGTGACAAGCGTCATGGGCACGACCTGCTCCGAGCAGAGCACCAGCACATCCAGCGGATCGTGATCGGCGGCATAGGTCCTCGGGATAAAGCCATAGTTTGCCGGATAGTGCGTGGAGGTATAGAGGATGCGGTCCATACGCAGCAGCCCCGTCTCCTTATCCATCTCATATTTGACCTTACTGCCCTTTGGAATCTCAATGACTGCCGTAAACCGCTCCGGGCGGATGCGCTGTGCCGAAATATCATGCCAAATATTCAAAACCGATTCCTCCCTGTTTGATTCAGGAAAGCCGCAGCCCCATGGCAAGGGCACCCGCGGCGCTTCCGATATTCTGAAAACCGTATTGATTGTAAAAGGAGATGCCCTTTTCATTCCCTTTCCCGACAATCAGCATCAGGCCCTGTGACCGCCCGGAGAGATGCGCGGTCAGCGCGTCCACAAGCCGGTGGCCGATGCCCTGCCGCTGGAATCCATTGAGAATATCGATATGCATGTGCGACGGATACCGTGCAGCATAACGGCCTGTAAACCAGATTTCACCCCGTGCGCCAATTGCGCGAAAAGCACTCAGTGCGCGCATGCGCGGCAGATATGCCCGCAAGA
>DAWDUP010000021.1:19401-20228 GCA_052346825.1 Candidatus Fimivicinus sp.
AAAGCAGTTCTCCGGCTCCTGCTCCAGATAATAATCGCAGTATTGCAAGAGAAGAAGCTCACGATGCCGCTGCGTTTTCACCGGCAGGCTGCTCGTGGCAATACAGATATCGCGCACCGCCTGTTTGTCCTTCTCCTGATAAGGCCGTATGGTAACCATCGCCATCCTCCTGCACAGTCAGCCGGAATTCTCTTCCCCCAGCCTCCGGATCATATCGATATGAGGGATGTGCACATCCATGTAGATGGGCTCTCCGCATACAGAAAAGCCGCATTTTTCATAAAAGCCTTGCGCCTGTACCTGCGCGCCGATACGCAGCTCCCGTGCGCCCAGCTCCGCTGCCTTTTTCAGGATTTCCTCCATCAGGCGGGCGCCGAGATGCTGCTTGCGGTATTCCTTCAGCACGGCGATCCGCCCCGGCTTAAGCACGCCGGGCGACAGGGTGACGAGACGCGCCGCCGCAACGGGCACTTCCCCGTTGAGAAGGACGAGATGCCACGCCGCTTCATCCAGCTCGTCAAATTCCAGCTCCTGCGCTGTCACAAATACCGCAAGGCGCACCTGCGCCGCCTGCGTGTATCCATTTCCGGGTGCGATCCATTTTACCTCGATCAAAAGAACACTTCCAGTCGTCGTAAATCTGACCGCTTTAGACGTTTCGCAGCGGTATCAGTTTGTTGTTAGTATAGCATACCGCCGGGCACGCTTCAAGAAAAAACAATCCTGTGGACGGACACAGGATCGTTCGATACCATTCCGGATGATCCCGTCTGGAGAATAGATCATTATGCATCCGGGAATACTTCATGTGCCGCGCGCGCCGCAAT
>DAWDUP010000022.1:0-3488 GCA_052346825.1 Candidatus Fimivicinus sp.
CTGCGCATGGATTGAGCGATATAGGCGATGCAGTCATCATCCGCCCGCCAGAACAGGCGGTAAAACTGCGCGATCAAGACATAGGCAGTTTTATAGAGCACCTCGTCCAGATAGGCATCCCGATTGACTCCCGCAGGAGGTGTCTGAAGGGCCTGGGCGGCCGCATCGTAAATCATCTCGTTTGCCGCCATATAATCTCTAAGCAGCGGTAGGCTGATGGTCTGGCTTACAGAAAAGCCCTCCGACGCCACCCGGCGGCGGTAGCGCAGCCAGGCGTCCGGACAGCCGCTGATACGCGTGCAGCAATAGGCATAGCGCATATTAAACGCACCGTCCTCTGAATAGCGCAACGGGGGAAACAGAACGCCGCTTTCCTTGAGATGCTGCGTCAGATACAGCTTATTGCCGACCAGATAGTTCCATAGGAGATCGTAATCATAGGTTCCGATCGTTTCCCGTTCTGAGAGCAGGCCGGCATGCTCCTGCCAGCTCGTCCCCGTCCGGCTGAAATTCTGGATTTTGCAGATCACCAGCTCCGCACTATGGCATTGAGCCGTGTCATACAGCTTTTTGAGTGTATCCGGCTCGATCAGATCGTCGGAATCGAGAAAATAAATGTATGTTCCGGCCGCCTCCTGAATGCCGCGGTTGCGCGCGGCGGCTACGCCGGCATTTTCCTGGCGGATCGCACGGATCATGGGATATTTTGCGCTGTATTCCCGCAGGATGTCCGGCGTCTCATCGACAGAGCCGTCGTCGACGACGAGCACCTCAATTTCCCGCAGCGTCTGCACAGTCAGGCAGTCGAGCGTTTCTCGCAGATACTGCTGCGCATTATATGCAGGAATCACAACAGATATTTTCGGCGTCAAGCGATCCTCTCCTTCTCATCATCAACCATACAGACAAGCACCGGACGCAAGCGCAAGGTGCGCTGCAAAAATGGATCAATACACATTTTTGCAACACACCCCGTATGCATATTGATGCGCTTTATCACGAGCCTGTTTCCTTATTTTTCCCATTTCAACACGGTCTTTCCAAAATTCCGGTTGAAATCCAGATTGAACGCGCGGTGGATATCCGCAATCTCGCGCACATTGACCTGAGCGCCCACAAGATTTTCAAAATAATGCCCGAGCTCTTCATGTGTATCAAGCAGCTCAACCGTCTGCAAAAAGTCCTTGCGACCGCTGCGGCTGCTGCCAAACATGCGCAGGCCCTTTTCCAGCATCATACGGGTATTAATCTCAACAAAATTTTCAGAAACGCCCATGATGGCGATCGTACCCTCCGGGTTAATGTGGTCAATCATCTGATTGATTGCGCTGCGGGAGCCGGAGCCTCCGACACATTCAAACGCATGATCCACCCATATGCTGCCGTCCAGCCTGTCCACCAGAAAAGTCTCTTGAGCAAATGTGAAATAGGAGAGCTTTTCCTCCACTGTGCCGAAGATATAGAGTTCTGTTTCCGGATAGAGATAATGCAGCAGCAGTGCCGTGAAAAAGCCGAGATTTCCGTCTCCCCAGACGCCGATCCGGTTGCGCCGCGCATGGGCAATCGAATCGAAACGGGAAATGGTATGGCGGCTGACGCTGATCAGCTCCGTAAAGGAAGACACCTGCAGCGGAACGGTTTTCGGCGCTGGCACCAGGCGGTCAGGCCGTAGCATCACATAGTCCTGCAAAAAGCCGTCGTACCCGCTGGAGCGAAAGATGCTCGAACGCAGGTAATTCTCCGCAACAATATCATCCGTCTGCGTCGGCGAATTGGGGATCGGGATCACACGATCCCCGACCTGAAACGTGCCGGTCGGGTCATAGATGACTTCCGCCACGCACTCATGGATAAGCGCCATCGGCAGCTTCGCCTTCAGCGCAGCCTCCGAGCGCATACCCTGATAATAGCGCTGGTCGGCATGGCAGATAGAAAGATAGAGCGGCCGGACCAAAATGTGATCTTCGGAAAGGCGCAGCTCCTGATAGGTCACATCGATCATGCGCGGGGCGATCAACTGATAAACCGCATTAATCATCGGCTGCATCTCCCTCCAGCAGCGTTTTGGCAACCTTCAGATCATAGGGATAGGTGATTTTGATATTGAAGACCTCGCCCTCCACCAGGTAAACCTGCTCGCCCTTCATCACAAAGATCTTGCAGGCATCCGTCAGGCTGTCCTTCTCCTCCTGCGTGAGGCTTTCATAGATTTCCTTAAGCTTTTTGGCGCGGAAGGATTGCGGCGTCTGCCCCTGGTACATCTGCGCACGAGGCGGAATGTTGGAAATCTCCGTACCATCTGTGCTTTCCACGATTGTATCCGTGGCCGGAATCACCGTATCGCAGGCACCATACTTTTTAGCGGCTGCAATATTTTCTGCAATGATGCGGTGGGTCACAAAGGGACGCACGGCGTCATGCGTAACGATCACCGTATCTTCATCCAGCCCATAGCGCTCTTCGATATGACAAAGGGCACGGTAAACGGTGTCGTTTCGGGAGGAGCCCCCCTCGATGACCTCCACCCGATCCGTCTGCCCCAGGCTTTTCACGATCATATTTCGCGTATGCGCCACCCATGCCTTCGGGCACAAAACGATCACCTTTTCAAAAGCGGAATTAACATAAAATTTCTCTACTGTATGCACGATAATCGGCTTACTCCCCAGCGATAGATACTGCTTTGGCGTCTGCGTATTACCCATCCGGCTGCCGACACCGCCTGCCAGAACAACTGCAAAAACCATGAAACTCACAATCCTTTCTGTATGGAAAACGGTTTTCGATAAGGCCGCCTGAATCAAGAAACCAGGCGGCCTTCTATGTTACTTCTTCATGATCATTTCATCATAAATCGCGCAGACCTCTTCGGTGGTTCCCTGTGCAATGATCTGCCCCTTTTGCAGAAGGATCGCCCGGTTGCAGATGCGGCGCACCTGATCAGTATTGTGAGAAACAAATACAACCGTGGTGCCCTTGTCAAACATCTTCTGAATTTTCGCTTCACTTTTCTGACGGAATCGGGCATCCCCAACGGAAAGCACCTCGTCGAGGATCAGAATCTCCGGCTCCACGACCGTTGCCACCGCGAAGCCGAGGCGCGCGCGCATCCCGGAAGAATAGTTTTTCATGGGAACGTCAATAAATTCCTGCAATTCGGAAAATTCCAGAATCTCATCATATTTTGTCTCCATAAACTTCCGGGAAAAGCCCATGGTCGCACCGTATAAAAAGATATTTTCCTTGCCGGTATAGTTCATATCAAAGCCCGCACCGAGCTCCAGCAGCGGTGCAATCGTGCCGTGAACGGTCACCGTGCCCTTTGTGGGCTTCATCACGCCGGAGAGGACTTTGAGCAGCGTGCTTTTCCCCGCGCCATTAAAGCCCAGCACGCCGAGCCGTTCCCCCTTTTCAAGGGAAAATGAAATATCGCGCAGTGCCCAAAACTCCGTAAAATGCAGCTTACGGGTTAAAAATTTAATAACGTA
>DAWDUP010000022.1:3498-8517 GCA_052346825.1 Candidatus Fimivicinus sp.
ATTCCTTGAGGTTGTCTATCTTTTCCTTATTCAGGTTAAACATCATGCTGACGTTGTCAACATCGATTACCGGATTCCCCACGTTTTCCGCCTCCTAAATGTGTAAGATGAATTTATCCTGATTCTTATAAAACACATAAAATCCGATCAGGAGAGCGACAAGGCTGAAGCCGAGGGAGTAACAGAACCAACGCCAGTTCCACATCTCGCCGAACAGGACGCAGGCGCGAAACATGGAGACCAGGGAATAGAGCGGGTTTGCCATCAGAGCGAGCTGCATCCATTTTTGAAGATGGAGTTGCTCCACCTGATAAAAGATGGGGGTCAGATAAAACAAGAGCATGCAGAAGACATCATAAAGATATTCAACATCTCGGAAAAAAACGTGCATCGTCGCCAAGATCATGCCGACGCCCATACACAGGATCAACAAAATCAGCACCGGCACAATGGCGAGAAACACATAGGGCGTCAGGTGCATTTTCGTATCGGTGAAAAGCATGAAATATCCCATGACCACAGCCAGAACCGTCAGGGAAATTAGGAAGGTGACAAAGGTCGAAATGATATTTGACAGCGGATAGATATACTTTGGTACATAGACCTTTTTAATGATTGATGCATTTCCCAGAATGGAACGCATCGATTTCTTGGTGGCTTGGGTGTAAAACTCATAGAGTAGGCGGCCGCACAGCAAGTAGGTTGGATAATTGAGAATGATCGTTTCATCGTGGCCGAAAATCTGGCCGAATACCAGGCTTAGCACGATCATTGTAAGCAGCGGCTGTAAAAACGTCCAGAACAGGCCTAGCACGGAATTGCGGTACTGCAGCTTGATATTTTTGTTGACCAATTCTCCAAGCAGGTAACGGTATTTCAAGAAGTTCTTAAAATATTTCTTGCGCGGGGGCTTGGCTGGTTTGCCCGCCGTGGATGATGCCGGTGTAACTGCCGTCATTATAACGCCTCGTTTCTTTACATTTTAGGCCCCTTTGCGGCCGAACCATTTGGTAAAATAAGAGATCATCGAATGGACATGGATCAAAAAAAGCTTTGTGTTATGCGCGCTTCCCCGCTCCCACGCATGGTAGACGGTGACCAGCGGATAACAGACGGCTTTCGCATATTTCCGGATCGTACGCGTCAGGTCCGCATCCTCAAAATACATGAAATAACGCTGATCAAATCCACCTATTTTTTGAAACACAGAGGTACGCAACAACATAAAGCAGCCAGAGGCATTTTCAATTTCAAACGGGTGATCCGTCCCCTCGTAGAGCATTGCGTATTCGCGCAGCGTCGAATCGTCCGGATTGTCCCGCTTAAATCGGCTGGCAATGAGGTAACGCAAGGAGGGATTGCGCCTTCCCAGAATCTGCTCCCGCCCATCCGGGAAGCAAATGCGCGGAGACAGCAGGCCGATATCTTCATGTTCATCCATATAGTGTGCCATTTTGGTCAGCACATCATCCTTGAGAAAAATATCAGGATTGATAATCGCGTGATATTTTGAATTGAGCTTTGGAAGAACCAGGTTATGCCCGCCGCCAAAGCCATGATTCTGCTTCTCCTGTAAAATTTCCAGCCCAGGAAATTCTTTGGCAGGGAAATGCCGGTGCAGCAATTCAATCGTATCATCTACAGAACCATTATCCACGATATAGAGATGGCACGGCACACCCTTTGTGCACTGAAAAAAGGTTTCAACGGCTTTCACGACGCATTTTCGGTTATTATGCGTTACAATACAGCCTGACACTGTATATTCTTCCATAGATTGTGATCGTTCCTTTCACACAGACCGGACAGGCTCCCGGAACCACAGCACAAAATGCCTATCCAATCGCCTTTTCAGTTTTCCAGCTTTCCTCTGCTCTGATGGGAAAGCAGAGAAAAACGCCCCAGCAGCCGATATGCCAGCAGCAGGCGCCAGCGCAATTTTGTGGAAAACGAGGTCCCGCCGCCCGTCACATTCCCGCCATGACGGCGATAACAAAGCAGCGGCTCTTCCAAAAATGTTACACGGCCAAGTCTGGTCGCAATCAGTCCGATCCACTGATCATGCATTGGGATATCTGCCGGAAACGGCAGGACGGCCGCACACAGTTCCCTGCGAAACGCCATGCAGCAGCCCATAAAGGAATTACGGATCAAATTGTTCCAAAAACCTGGTTTCGAACCATGGACAGCAAAAAAAGACGGCTCTACCGGATGCATGTCCGCGTCTGTCACACAGGCGTCATGCAGCACGAGCAAAGCGCCCTGTTCCAACGCAGCCTTCACCCTTTCGGCCTTGTCCGGCATCCATATATCATCCTGATCGCTGAGGAAAATAGCATCTCCGCCGCACAGGGAAATAGCATGCGCAAAATTGGCGGTAACGCCGCACCCCGGCCCCTGTACATAACGCACACGCCGGTCCTGCCCAGCTTTTCGCCGTACAATATCCTCTGTCTGTCCGCCGGGGCAGTCATCGGATACAATGACTTCATCATCCGGCATCAGCTGCGATAAAATAGAATCCAGCTGCGCTTCAATATAAGCTTCTCCGTGATAAACAGCCATCGCAACCGAAATACGCATAGCTATGACCATCCTTTTCATATGAGGCGGAAGTTTTGCACGGTTTGGCAAAGCCGAATTCCAGCCTGTCTCTTGGGTTAAAAAGCACAACCTAAATGAAAAGCCAACTTTCAATTTTTAATTTCAAGCGATGCGCCTTTCGTCGTACGCACTTCCGGAACGTAATCTAAAAGGGCGCTCTTTTCTGCGGGGCGCCAGATGAACACCGGCTCGAACATTTTTAGCGATCATCATGCGGTGGCAGGCTCGTTTCGCCCGGACAGATTTACGCTTCATTATAATATTTTTATCCTGATTTTACAAGTATTTTATCTGCATAAAGCAAGCTATGGGCAAAAAACGTATAAATAAACTGAAAAGGGCTTCAAATCATCAGACCTTTCCACTTCTTTTACAATTTTTTGCCTGTATCCTGAACTTCCCACAACGAAACCAGGGGCATATCTGCGATACAGATACGCCCCCGGTCGGAAATTCCCATCATCTTTTACACGCCGCTGAGCATCTCAAGTGCCTTTTGCAGCTGTGCATCCTGATCATGCGGCAGGATTGCAAGCTGATCGAGCTGCTCCTGCGTTAGCGTTACCGCCACATCCGGCGTAACGCCTACGCCGTCAAAGCTAGCACTCTTATAGGGAAGAATGGATGCGGTGGTCAATACAATCGCACCGCCGTCGGAAAGCGTGAAGACCTGCTGCCGCTTCCCGTTGCCCTTGGTCTTTTCTCCGATGAGCTGCGCCTTATCAAAATCGCGCAGATCGCAGGCAAAGAGCTCTGCCGCGCCTTGTGTATTCTGATTGATCAGCACACACATCTGGCCTGCATAGTCCTTTGCGTCGGAGGTGAAGGTTTCCACTGCCTCGCCGTCTCTATTGACGGCAACCGCGATGGCCTTGTTACCCTCCGTGGCGAGCGGCACAAACAGATCAATCACCTTTGCGGCGTACTCCACCATGCCTTCCGAAGTATTGCGGACATCGAGAACAATACTCTTAACATTCTCCTTGGCAAAAGCGTCCAGCGCTTCCTGGCACTGTGTCGCCGTGTTCTCATAAAAGCTGGTAATCCGGATATAGCCCGTCGTGCCGATCATCTCATAATAGACCGATTTCACGCTGTATCCGCGCATGACGTTTACCGTTTTTTTCTCGCTGCCGCGCTGATAGGTGATGTCAATGCTGGTCAGCTTGTCGCCCTCCAGCTTCTTGACCATCGCCTCATAATTATCCTTTGTCACGGCCGTATCGCCGATGGCAATGATCTGGTCGCCCTTCTGCAGGCCCGCATTTTGGGCAGGCGAGCTTTCATTAACCTCTGCTACGGAGATAAAACCAGTTTCCGAATTGAGCGCGGCGCTGATGCCGATTCCGGACATTTTGCCATGGATCCGGTTATAAAACGTGACATACTCGTCTGCAGTCATATAATAGCTGTATTCGTCGCCCAGGCCCTGCATATAGCCGCCTGAAAGCTCTGCATTAAGCAACTGGTCGTCGATTTTTCCAAAGTAATTCTTTCGGACAATATCGTCAAGCTCTGAAAGCCCGGCATACATTTCCTCGCGCTTGGGAAGATCCTCGATCAGCCCGTCATAGGTGTGCATTGCGACGGACATTGTGATGGCAATGGATGCGGTGATCGCAACGAGGATCAGCGCAATCGTCACACCGAGCGGTACTTTCTTATTCATAGGCTAACCCTTTCTTTTGTCACTTATAATCCTTCGGGTCGAGATAATTCAGCGGATTATAGCGCTGATCCCCCTCATAGACCTCAAAATGGAGGTGCGGCCCCGTTACATTGCCGGTATCGCCCACCTTGGCAATCACCTGCCCACGCGTGACCTTATCGCCCTGGGAAACCAGAAGCCTGCTGCAGTGCGCGTAGCGTGTGAGCATGCCGTTGCCATGGTCAATGAGGATAAATTTACCCCATGACCTATCTGTCTGGGCAAGCAGTACGGTTCCGCTCTCCGCCGCAACGATATCATGCCCGTATACGCCGCTGCCACTGATATCAATTCCATAGTGATAGGTATATCCAGCCAGGTCGCGCGGCCCAAAATACGAAGTAATTTGGTGAAACCCGGGCAGAGGCCACAGAAGGTATTTGCTGGTCGTCTCCTGGCCGCTCGAACCACCGGATGGGGAATCTCCCTGATTACTGCTGCTGCCTGAATTCCCTGAGGAAGACGCATGCTCACGTATGTATGCGGCGATCTTCGCGTCGATTGCGTCTCTGTCGGCCTGCAGCTTTTTCATCTGGGTCCGGTAAGCGGAGCTGTTTTTATCGAGCTGCTGGATATAGGAATTGGTCTTCTGTACATTCTCGTTGATCTCGTCTTCCTTGGCGCTCAGCTGCTGCGCAGAGGCCTGTACATCCTGTTTGCGGGCAACCAGCGTTTCCTGCTGTGTCTGCAGGGAGGCCTTGTCCGCC
>DAWDUP010000022.1:8527-13601 GCA_052346825.1 Candidatus Fimivicinus sp.
GCTTATTAAATTCCTCAAGCTCTTCAGATAGCTGGTTGGCAAGCTCTGTATCATGCTTCGCCACGCCGCGCAGCAGCTCGGTACGTGTCAGAAAGGTTTCGAAATCTCCCGCTTCCAGCAGGAATTCCAGCTGTGTGCCGCCGCCGGACATATACATAGCGCGCATACGCTTTTTCAGCAGATCAAAGGTCTCCTCGATCTGCTTTTGCTGATCGTCGGCCTTTGCCTGCGTCTGGGTGATTTTCGTATTCAGGCTCTCGATCTGCCGGTTTAGACTGCTGATATCGCTGTTGAGCAGGCCAATGCGTTCCTGCAGAACGTCCGCCTGCTTCTGAGTCGCTTCGACCTGCGCGTTAAGCGTGTCGATATATGCCTGCTGGTTTTCCATATCGGAAGCAATGGCGTTGAGCTTCTTTTTATTTGCTGCAATCTGCTGCTCAAGCCGGTTATATTCGTCCTGTAGATCCTCAATATTCGCCGCCTTTGCATAGGGCACCCGCCCCGGGCCGAGCAAAAACATGCCCAAGGCAAGACAAATGCAGAGAAACGAGCGAAGCACTCTTTTGGCCTTATCCAAGGCTTCCACCTCCATCCTTCAGATAACGTTTCATCGAAATGGTACAGCCCACTACACCCGTCAGGAGGCCGAGCAGGATGAAGCCGAGCAGCATCCATCCCACATAGGACCCAAACGGCACAGCGCCCATGCCAAAGATATCCAAAAAGCCGCTGAAGGCTTTGACGGCAAGCGCATAGAGCCCCCATACAGCGCCGAGGGAAAGGAAGCCGGAGAGCACGCCGATTGCCATACCTTCCACCATAAACGGCCAGCGGATGAATCCATTGGTCGCGCCGACATCCTTCATGATACTGATTTCCAACCGACGGCTGAAAATGGTCAAACGCACCGTGTTGGACACGATAAACAGGGAAACAATCAGCAGCATGCCAATGATAACCAGGGCGATCGCCGTCACGGAGCGGCGCATTTCCATCACCTTCCCGGCAAGCTCGCTGTTCTCCTGGACGGAGATGACGCCGGGCAGCTTTTTCAAGCTTTCCACCGTTCCCTTGAACAGGGAAAGGTCATCCACTGTCACACGGTACGCATCGGGCAGCGGATTCTCGCCCAGGCCTTCCAGCAGAGAGGCATCGTCTCCGAGGCTCTCCATCTGCTGATCCCATGCGGACTCCTTGGAGATAAATACACAGCCCTTAATATTCGGAATGGCTCGGATCTCCTCACCCAGTTTCTCCGCCTGGGCATCGTCGGCGGTATCCTCCAGATAGACCATCACGACATTCTGATCCTCAATGTGGCCCAGAATCCCATTGATATTGATAAAGATCATCGACGCACAGCCGATAATAATCATACACGACATTAATACGGCGATAGACGCAACGCTCATCAGCCGGTTCGACCAGAGGCTGCGGAAGCCTTCCCTGGTCAGATACGTAAAACTGCCACCTGTTTTCATATGGCACCTCCCGTCCGAGCCGCGTCAATAAGCGGCTCGATGGGTTCCTGCGCAATCGTTTCCTCACCCGACTCTTGAGCCGCCGGCGCCGCCGTATCGCCGACAATGCAGCCATTGCCCAGCGTAATAACGCGGCGGTCGAATGCACGCACCAGCTCATGCTCATGCGTGACCATGACGATCGTTGTACCCATCTCGTTGAGGCAGGTCAGCAGCTTTACCACCTCATAAGACATCGTGGGGTCGATATTGCCCGTAGGCTCGTCCGCAATGATGAGATTGGCATTGTTTGTCAGCGCCCGCGCAAGGGCGACGCGCTGCTGTTCGCCGCCGGAGAGCTCCTCCGGATAGCAGGAGGCCTTCGTCATCAATCCCACCAGGCGCAGGACAAACGGCACACGCTGCCGGATCTCTGCCGGACGCGCGCCGATGACGCGCATCGCAAAGGCGACATTGTCATAGACCGTCATCTTGGGAATCAGGCGGAAATCCTGAAAAACCACGCCCATTGTACGGCGTAGCAGCGGAATTTCCTTCTTTTTCATAGTGGTCAGGTCGAATGACCCGACGCGGATGGTACCGCTTGTCGGTGTTTCCTCATGCATAATCAGTTTGAGGAAGGTGCTCTTGCCGGCGCCAGATGCGCCGACGATAAATACAAACTCGCCCTTTTGAATATGTAGGCTTACGTCTTTGAGTGCCATGGTGCCGTTTTCGTACGTTTTAGAAACGTTGTGAAACTCAATCACTGCACACAATCCTTTCTTCACATAGGACGCCCCAGATCGTTTCCCCTCCACAGGAACCGGCGGCCGCCTTACCTGATGCAGCAGGGGCACGTCCGGAAAATCCAAAGGCGCATCCTAAGGAATCAACCCCCGGCAGAGCCGTCCGCCGAGGGTTGACAGCCGGTACCGGAATCAATACTTTACCGGGTTGGAATCCAAATATTTTTTGACCATCAAGGCCACCTTAAAGACGATCGCATCATCAAATTCGCGCAGGTCGAGGCCGGTGAGCTTCTTGATCTTTTCCAGGCGGTACACCAGCGTATTGCGGTGTACAAACAGCTTGCGGGACGTTTCGGAAACATTCAGGTTGTTTTCGAAGAAGCGCTGGATGGTAAACAGTGTCTCCTGATCAAGATTCTCAATGGAACCGCGCTTGAAGACCTCACGCAGGAACATGTCGCACAGCGTCGTCGGCAGCTGATAGATCAGGCGGGCGATGCCGAGATTGTCATAGCTGACAATGGTCTTCTCCGTGTCGAATACCTTCCCGACCTCAAGGGCAACCTGCGCCTCCTTGAAGGACCGTGCGAGCTCCTTGATGCCGCTCACGGTGGTGCCGATGCCGACAAGGGCGTGCGTATAAAACTCTGTGCCCAAAGAATCGGCGATGGAACGGGCGAGCTTCTCAAGATCCTTCGGCTCAATATTCGCGCGCACCTCTTTGACAAGCGCAATGTCCGTTTCGTTGATATTGATCACGAAATCCTTGGTCTTATCCGGGAAAAGGTTTTGAATGACGTCATAGATGGATACGTCGTTGTGCTCGAGGATCCGGATCAGCAGAACAACGCGGGTCGCATCATTATTAAAGCGCAGCTCTCTCGCCTTAAGATAGATATCCCCAGGAAGAATATTGTCGAGAATAACATTTTTGATGAAGTTGCTGCGATCGTACTTTTCATCATAATACTGCTTTATGCTGCTCAATGCAACGGCAATTATATCCACATAACGGCGGGCAATGTCATCCGTGCCTTCTACAAAGACGGCGTATTCCGGATGCATATGGGTGCCAAACGCGCGATAAGTGAAGGAATCAATCGTTACCACCTCACCGCCGGTAAAAACCTCAGAGAGGGAGGATTCGTGTACCTCACCGATCCGGCCGAGCTCGCTGCAGGAGATGATGGTGCCGGTTTCGTCAACCACGCCGACCATGCGGTCAATAGCGTCCTTCATCTGATGAATCACGCCTTGGAATAATCTGTTTGACATAAAATAGCCCCCTATGCTTCGTTAATTTGGCTTCATAAAATTTTTATACATTATGCCCATGGCTTCGCTATACATTTTACACAATCCGCCAGTCCTTTGCAAGTTTTTCTGCAAGAAAAGTTATGGAATTTCAAATAAAATCCCTTATCCACCCAAATATTTCCTTTTTTCTATCGAGATTTTACAACAAACACAAGGCTTTCTTGGCGGTTTCTACGAAATAATAAGTTTGTATAATTTCACAATAGCTTTCCACCAGAGCAGATTCATAGGAAATTCACACAATATAGGGCTGTACAGCAAAAAAGCGCTGTACAGCCCTGCGGCAATCGCTATCGCATTATGACCGGCCAACCAGCTCTGCCGTGCGCAGGGGCACCACGCGATCCACCGGATGCAGGCATCTGTTAAAGGGCATCGTGCTGTATTTCGTCGCGGCGGACTCAAACAGGCAATAGGTGTATGTTCCGTCAGAGGCAATTTCCTCCAGCATCGGCGGCAGGGTCATCATGCACACGGCCTCGCCCAGGCGGATCTCCCCGCTCTCTGCAGGCGTATTGTAATCCGGGAAATAGACATGCAGGCGCGAATCATTTTTGCGGCCATAAGAGCAGCTCGCGAGCAGCACCGTCCTTCCTTCATCCTGCACAAAAGATACACCCTGCGTCTGCGCCGGCAGCTGTATGGAGCGCACCGCCGTCAGCACGGCAATACTGCCATTGATTTTAGCCTGATACCCATATAGGATCCCCTGCTCTGTCTGCGCAAAGGTGCCCACCCAGAGCAGACCGTCATAAAAGCTGACAAGGGAGGCTGTGTTCAGCAGCTTGTTCGATGCGATTTCATACTCCACACGCACACTGTCCTCGCCGGAGCAGGCAGCTTTCTCCAGCGTCTCATAGGAAAAGCCCTTGAGCGTTTTATCACTGCTCTGTGCGATCCAGACGAATGAACCGTCAAACGTGATGCCGCCCACATGGTTGATATTCGGCAGGACGAGCGTCGTCAGATAGTTTCCCTTCCGCTCCCCGCTATTGGCGAGCACGTAAACGACGGAGTTGTTTTCCTCCTGCGCATCATAGGCAGTGATCAGCAAATAATCCCCGGCGAGGCCCAGCCCTTGCGGCACCATATTGGTGCATGCCTTTCCACCGATATTCGTGTTCTGCAGCCCGGGCACCGCCGGCAGATAGGAAGGCTCATAATAAGCCGCAAAATCCGGATATTTTTTTACAGCCCTTTCAAACGCGGCATTGTAGCGGTAGCCCGTGCTCGTCGGCGTACCGTCCGCAGGCGGGGCGAACAGAGAAAAAAGTGCGCAAATTAGCGTACCAATCAAAGTGATAAGGGCAACGATCTTTTTCATTCCATATTCCTTCCTCACGCTTTAGGAATCGGCCGGTTTCGGCTGCGCAGGCTGGACCCAGTCGATCTGTGTTTCCAGGAAATTGTCGCTGAATTTTCCAAAGGATTCCTTCGCATAGACCCGAATAGTATAATTCCCGCTCGGCAACGCCGGGTCAAGCGCGATACGCACAGGGTCCGCCATTGCCTGAAGCCCCAGATAGAAATCGGAAAACACCTCGT
>DAWDUP010000022.1:13611-19377 GCA_052346825.1 Candidatus Fimivicinus sp.
ATACTGTCTTCCGTCTTTGGAATTCGTCATCTGGATAAAATAGGAGTGGACAAAATCCGGGTGCTCTGCCGCCGGGAAGGAGATGCCCGGTAGCGAGGTGCCGTCCCCTTTGTAGGACGGGATGGCGGGATCGTAGGAGATCTCCGCCTCCTTCGAGAAGCTTGGGGCTGGCCGGGAGATGGCGCGCGTGTCGGTCAGATACTGAAAATTCCCCTTCTCCATCGGATAGGTAAGCGTCCAGCGGCTAGCCGCCTTCTCTTCCTTCTTCTCCAGCAGGTTCCACCGCTCGATGACGGTCTGCTTCTGGCCGACGTCCATGATCAAGCCCATGGGGCGCTCCTCCGAGCGCGGTGGGACCTGCATTTCTCCGTTTTGATACGCATCGAACTTACCGCCCTCCAGCTCGATATAGGCAAGGCTCTGCGCGGTGAAGGCCGTAAAATTCTTTTGATAAATCGACCGTTCGTCAAGGATGGAATAGTGGCTGTGCCCAGAGATGGAGACAACCTGCTCATACTGATTGAAGAGCTCAGTCAGCGCGGAATCTCCCCAGTCGTCGCTGCCGTAGGCCGTATCCTGCGGATTGTGGTGTGTTACAACAAAGACGGGTGCGCCGGGCTCAGATTCTTTGATCGCAATCTGAATTTGCTCCTCTATCCATTCGCAAATCTCCTCGGAATAGCCGGAGCCGCTTGATGGGCTTGCACCGATGAAGTGGATGCCATTGATCACCTTATGCGTCCAGGGAGATTCTCCCATATTGTCTACATATTTTTTCTGCTTCGGCGTGGTACTCGAAGCATTCTTCTCGTACCGATAATCATGGTCGCCCATGATAAAGAGTTTGATGGGCGTTTTCTCACCATATACGGTCTGCATAGCCCGATTAAATTTTCCATACGCCCCATCCGCTGCAAGATCGCAGAAATCGCCCGCAAAGATCAGCAGGTCGATCCCTTGATCCTTCATGCATTCGAGCGCCGTAATCACATGCTGCTCGTAGAGATCCTCGCTGCCCGGCCGGTCAAGCTGGCTGTCACTGAGGATACCGACACGGCAGTTTTTTCCATCGCCCACGGTCAGGCGCTCGATCTCAGCAGGCTTTGGCGGCCGTGTTGCAGCAAAGACAATGATGCCGATGATCAACGCCAGCGCCAGCACTGCTGCGATGATGATCAGAATCAGCCTTTTCCGTTTTTCCATCTCTGATAACCTTCCTTTCCGTGCGGGGATAAGCGCTTCTTTCTTTTATGACTCGATATAACGGCTCAGCCACTCGTCAAGCACTGCAATATATTCCTCCGGGCTGTACGTCAGCGACTGTCCATGATTTGCGCCGGAAAACGCATGCTTCTCCCGCAGGGAAACGGGAGCTGCATCGTACAGCCGCTGCATCATGGAAAAGGGCACAAAGGTATCCGCTTCCCCATGGATCAATAAGATCGGCGTTTTGCTCCGCGCCACCTGCCGGAGCGCACTGGCCTCCCTGAAATCATAGTAACCGTGCAGACGCGCCGTCAAGCGTGCCACCGAAAGAACCGGCTCGCGTGGCAGATGGAACATCAGATCCAGCAGATGCGCAAACTCATCCTCCACACTCGTATATGCGCAATCGGAAACCGCGCATTTTACCTGCGCAGGGAGCCTCTCGCCGCAGATCATGCAGACGGTTGCGCCACCCATGGACACACCGTGCAGGACGATCTGCGCATCCTCTCCGATCCGCTCGATGATCTCCTTAAGCCAGATCAGCTCGTCCAACCGGTCCGTCCAGCCCATGCCGATGAATTTCCCTTCGCTTTTTCCATGCGCACGCGCATCAGGAATCAGCAGGTCGTAGCCGCGCTCCCAGTATATCTGGGCGAAATGCTGCATATGCCGCCCTTTGCCGCCATAACCGTGCAGCAAAAGAGCAACCTTCTTCGATGGGTTTTGCACCTGGCGGAACCAGGTGCCGCTCAGCCGCACGCCGTCATGCGCAAGTACGGAAAGCGGCCGGCCTTCATGCCTCTCCCACCAATCTTTTTCAAAACGGGGATGCTGGAAATCCTCGGCCGAGACCGGAATAAATTTCATTGTAAAGCTGCCGGGCGCCATCATCGGCTTTTCTCTGCGCTTAAGGGCAAAGGAAAAAAGCCCTTCCCCTGCGGCCGCCAGCGCCGCGCAGCCCGCCGTACCGGCAAACAGAGCGGCCTTCCAAATTTGTTTTCTTTTCATTCTGCAAACTCCTTACTGTTTGTGAGAATGGGTTTCCCTTTTCTTCCTCTAACCAATAAGAAAATCGCATTCAGGTCTTTTTCTATCCGCGCTCCGGTCATACGCAGTTTTTCTTCTGACTGCTGTCCATTTGGAATCAGGATGCACTGCGTCCCAAGCTCCTGCGAAAGCTCATAGTCATGCACCATATCGCCCACGGATAGTGTCTGGTCCGGGCAAATGCCCAGCTTTTTAAACAGCACGCGTGCCCGCTCGATTTTCCCTTCTGAGATGTAATCCCCCGCTCCGCTGACCGCCTCAAAATAATCCTCGATGCCAAAGCGCCTGAGATATCCATGCAGCGTAGCCTCATGAAAGGAGGATACAATGATTTGCCGCACCCCGCTTTCATGCAGGAACTTCAGCGTCTTCCGCGCGCCCCGCATCAAATCGGCCGACCGGATATAGCGGTCATACCCCTCCATAAAGCCAGAGGCCAGCTCCGCAAAGGGCGTCTGTTCAAAATCGAAGAGCTTACGATAGTAATTGATGACCGGAATGTCAATCATTTCGCGGTATTCCTGCCGCGAGGTTGGGGGCTTACCATAGCGGGACAAAAGATCATTCATTCCTGAAACAGCTGCGTCTACATCGTCGAGCAGCGTGCCGTTCCAGTCCCAGAGCACCGTATCAATTTGCAAATTGCTTTCCTCCCGCCTTATAGAATTCCCAGCGTCTTCAGACCGTACCGGCCGCAGCCCATGACGCAGTCACCCTGAAAAAGGATGGTCTGCCCTGCCTCAAAAACGCTTCCATTTGAAATCCGCCAGGGATTCACACTTCTACAAAGCTGACGCGGTTTCCATGCGCTTCGATCAGCCGGCAGATATCTGCAAACCGCAGAAAAACCGTGGCATGGTTATCATTTGGATGAAAGCCGACCCTTTCCAGCCCCTGCAGGTCCCGGTCAAATACGACCTCCACCGCACACTGTCTATCATTGATCACGCCGATGGGCGTAACGGAACCTTTTTTCAGCCCCAGATATCTCTCCAGCCGGTCTTCAGAAGCAAAGCTCAGGCGCGAGCTTGGTAGCTGACGGGCGATGGCCTTCAGATCCGCCTTTTTATCGCTGCGGATAACGACGAGAATATGGCGCTTGCCGCAATTGTCCCTCAGGAACAGGTTCTTTGGAATTTCACCGTGCTCCAGAATCCCTATCGTAGTGATTTCGTCAATCGTCCCCGCCGCAGGATGGCTGACCACCTCATAAGGAATATCAAGCTGTTTCAGCGCGTCAAACGCCTTCTGCTGCGCTTCCAGGTCCGGTTCCATCCCCATTCCTCCATATCAGCATATCTGATTCGCATATCTTTTGTTTTAGTACGGCTGAATTATAGCACAATTCCGCCTTCTATCCAACCAAAAACGCGCATAATCATCGAAAAAGCCGCAAAAAAGATCTTTTTTGCGGCTCAATTGCTCGTATTCAGGAAATATAACTCCAGTTTTGCGGTATGAAAACGATTGTAAGCCATTCACCCTGCTTTTGCGCATATTCATGCGGGCCCCTCACGAGCCACGCAGATCGTTGCTGCGGGCACTGCGCCTCAGCCCTCCCGACAGCGCCCAGCCATATTCTGCATAGGCGACCGCCCCATCATTATCCACCAGAATTACGGCGCGGGCCAGAAGCCCCAGTTCCTCCATCCGGGTGCCTGTGGCCTTTCCAAAGCTGTGATCCCGGTAATCGGACAGGGTCCGCACCTGCTCCACACCTGCCGCACCGCACCAGCGCGATTGTGCAAAGGGAAGATCCAGACTGACCGCATAGATTTTTACAGCTGGAAATGAGGCGGCAGCCTCATTGAAGCGCCGCACCTCCTGATCACATACACCGGTATCGAGAGAGGGAATGGTGAGAAACACACGCACGCCAGATAAATCCTTTCCGCGCACCAGCTGCAATTGGCTGTCCGTCAGCGTGAAATCGGGCATCGCATCGCCGGGTTGGAGCTGTCTTCCGCAGAGGGTGATCGGGTTTCCTTTGAACGTAACGGTCATTGAGCATTCCTCCTGAATTTCATTGCAATAGAAGCGATGAACGCGAGTGTGCCCTCTTCCGGGGAAAACTGAGAGACATATTCGTTAATCGGATTTTCTGCTTCCATAGCGTTTCGCCCCCTTTTGCCTTAGTATCATCGGCGAAAGGGGGCGGAAAAATACGGCGCTTTCGTTATTGTTTTGGCCTTTTGGACCCTTTCAGGGCAAGTTCGGAGACGCATTAAAGGGCTTTATTTTAGGAAATATTTTTATGGAAAATCGGGCAAAATCCGGATTCAGAAATTGAAAATGGAGACCGAGCAAAACTTGCAAAGCAAATGAGAAGCGCCGAACAGATTTTATTTCCCGCATCCCCCATCCGCTATGGAGCGAATCAATCTCCAGCTGTGTCAGCGTCTTCCTTTGTGCGATGGACGGTTCCTCTTGGATGATGGGGAGGAGCGTAGATGGAGGAGAGCTTCAGCGGGCAATTTCCACTGTTCACTATGTTGTGCCATGTGCCTGCCGGCACAAATACTCCATCTTCGCGGCAGAGGTTTTTGCGGGTGTCCATACGCTCTTTGCAGGGTCCCATTATGACGACGGCTTGCCCAGCCTCTACTCGTATGAACTGATCGGTGTCCGGATGTATCTCCACACCGATTTCACCGCAAACCGGGATACACATCAACGTCATCTGTAAATGGCATCCCGTCCATAAAGCCGTGCGGAAGTTCTGATTCCGCTGTGCCGCCCGTGCGATATTAACGGCATACGGCTTCGGGCCGTGGTCGGTCTGGTTTGCATGAGCCTTGTTTCGTGCTGTTTGTTCCTGTCTGTAGAAATGTTCCATATGATTCTCCTTTCTCGGTTCTCCATAACAGAATATGCTGCTTTGTGAGGAGTGGTGCAGCAAAATGGGCCAACAGGAGATCCTGCCGGCCCATTACTGTTTCATTCACTTTTGAGGTGGATGCAGCCCCTTGTTATACATACAGGCTGAGCTGGTTATTCTGGTCGCACAGGCCCAGATAGACCTCTTTCGCAGAACGGTACCCCTGAAGCTCCAGCTGCTTCTGGAGCCACTGCTCGTTAAGCCCCTTTCGATGGAGGTTTTCACCCATTATTCTACCGTCCATAATCACCTCAGTAAAGACGCATGCGGGCGGCGGCGTCAGGCTGAGGTCATCCGGTGTGGCGGGCCGTTGCCCGCTGGTCGGAAGAATGGTCAGCTGGCCGTTATACTCAAATATTGCTGTCTGAATAGCGCTCAGATCGAAATAGCCGGACTGGCGGCACAGAACAAGGAATTCGCTCAGATCCAATCTGGCTTTTTTCAGATTTTTCCTGTAGAGCTTCCCGTCGTTCATCAAGATGGTAGGCGTACCATTGATGTATTTGCGTATCCGGGAGAATTTGCTGGTCAGGATACTCAGGCAGACGGCGATCAGCCCATACACAATCATGGCAATGAGCGGCTGAATCGGATTTTCCAGCTCGGTGGCAAACTCTGCGGCAATGGAGCCG
>DAWDUP010000023.1:0-3630 GCA_052346825.1 Candidatus Fimivicinus sp.
AAGCGCCGTGGCCAAAACGCCGAGCAGGGTGAACAAAACCAGTTGGGGACGAAAGTCTGCGCTGAAGTCAGCGTCATAAATATTTCTGAACAGCTGGAGCGGAAACGCAACCTGAAAACACACTTTATTCGCTTTGCTGATAAATGCGTCATCCACCATCCTCAGCTTCTTCAGCAGGAATCCGACCGCTACGACCAGAATCAGCGGCGCGACCGTATTGAAACTATAGAGAAAAAGTGCCATGCGGACCCTCCTTTCTGTTGCCCATGAATTACAGCGATGTTTTATGGGCAGAAATCCCATAATTAGCAATCAATAGGGCAGCGCCAGCAGGGGCCCTCGACATCCCCCTCAAAACCGTTGTTGCCCCTGTTCACCGATGCTATTGAATTATCATATAACGAAACCGTCCGATTGTAAATGGTTTTGCGCCGCAGGTTATGCTATAATAACTTCACGAAACACACACGAAATCAGAGATTTCTGCGCTTCGGAAAGCATTATATCGCCTATTTCGGGCTCAATTTTTCGCCCCTGCGGCTATTCGCCGCATATTTTTCTGATGCAAAATGCCATTGTGTTATTGTGAATATATGAAAAAGGATACAAACTGGAGGGGTTATCGTGGAAATCGAAACAGCTGCCGTTGTGGGGATGGGAGCGGTCGGCAGCGTCTATGCCAAACGGCTGTTCGACCGATATGGAGAGCGCTTTTTTACCATTGCGGACGGAAAACGTGCGGAGAATCTCCACCGAAGCGGCGTTACGCTCAACGGCGAAACCTTCTTCCCGCGGATATGTAGACCGGATGAGGCTGCCGAAAAGGCAGATCTTCTTCTCGTCTGCGTAAAAAACTATCAGCTGGAGGCCGTTATCGAGGAAATTCGACCCTTTGTGGAAAAGGATACGCTCCTGCTTCCGCTTTTGAACGGGGTGACAGCCACGGATTTATTGCGCACCGCCTTTCCGGAAGCGACCGTGTTCTGCGGGCTTGCCATGGCGCTCGACGCTGTGCGCACAGAGGAGGGCGTCATCCATTCCTCAGATGGAGAAATCCACTTCGGCATGGAGGACACGATGCGCTTTCTTCCCCAGGTGACGGCAGTAGATCAGTTCTTATGCAGTGCAGGAGTTCAGACGCATGTTTTCCCCCATATGCAGCATGCAGTGTGGAAAAAGTGGATGCTCAACGTCGGCCTGAATCAAATTTCCGCCTTAACCGGGGCAACCTATGGTGACTTCACCCGTCTACCGGACGTGATGGGGCTAGCAAAATCCGCGATGCGCGAGGTTGTCCATCTGGCACAGGCGGCCAATATCGATTTGACCTATGACGATATCGAATCGATTCCCCCGATTGTAGCGACCCTTCTGCCGGAGGGAAAAACCTCCATGCTGCAGGATATGGAAGCGGGGCGGCGCACAGAGGTGGAATCCTTCGCCGGTACCGTCCTGAAGCTCGGCAGAAAGTACGGCGTGGATACCCCCTTCAACCATACGCTCTACCGATTGATCCGGGCAAAAGAACAGATTGCCCAAAGGAAGCCTTTGCAGCAAGAAAAATAAATTTACCCATGAGCAAACCACAAACAGAATGGATTAAAAGGCCACCCTCCAAGGACTTTTCATCGAGTTCACGAAATATTCTTGGAATCGACAAGACGGGCCGGAGAGCTGCTTTCAGCTCCCCGGCTCGTCTACGGTCCCCATCTGCTGAACCTCATTGCACAGCATATGCTTGATTTTGTCGCACATGGTTTCGGTGCTGGTGGTGCTGCAATGTACTCTCACCTTGTAGGTGGCCTTGTCGATTTTCTTGGCAAGCATGGGCACGTCCTCCCGCGTGATGGGCGCGGTGGCGGCGGTGCCCCTGCGGTAGTTGAGGCCGTTGATGCAGACAGGGGCGCAGCGTTCCAAAACGCTGCCATACATTCAAGCGCGCGCTAAAGCCTTAGGGGCTTGCA
Source organism: Candidatus Fimivicinus sp. (assembly GCA_052346825.1). Taxonomy (GTDB): domain Bacteria; phylum Bacillota; class Clostridia; order Oscillospirales; family Acutalibacteraceae; genus Fimivicinus. The sequence continues at coordinate 1,965 of DAWDUP010000023.1, forward strand.
GATCGGCAGCGGTAGGTTGGTGATGATGATGAACAGCAGGCGGCCTAAACACCGGCTGTCTACGACGTTATAAATCTGTTCCAGCACATATTCTGAATGACGCTCTATGCCCAATCCACAATTAACAGGACGATATGGTGAAATCCGGATAGATTCTTGCTTCTATCCTCACTGAACATGCCGGATAAGCTGTTGAGGATTTGGGAGAAGTTCGTCATAAGGACGGGAACAGCCTGCCCGATCAAAGCATGGGCGATATATACGGCGGTAAAGGTCTTTCCGGTGCCGACGCCACTCCAAAGGAAAAGACCTTATTCACGCTCCTTCACAGCCGCCCCATGCTCCACATAGCGGCCGGCGTGCTTTATGGCCGGGTGCTGGCCGTCGTCTGGCAGAGTAGCATTTTTTATTTTGATATGGTAAGGGGAGCCACCCAAATTTCCATGTGTTTAATATCTTGTGAAGCTATATCGTATTTTTCTGCTGAAAATGGTTGGGCTATTAGTTCATGCCTCGGAAGCCATGTGCCAAAAAGATATTTTCCCGCTTGGTCTAGGGCCACAGTAACAAGTTCTTCAAAATTTTCCGCCTCTACGGAACAAACAATGTATTCCCCTGCGGGCAACTCATGTTGCACAAAGCCGCCACTTAAATTCTCTGGAACCGTTTTGGCAAGTCCACCCGCAAAATAAGAGAATGTTCCTTTTTCTATATTGGCAGAATAGGACATGCCTAATTCAATGTTAGGCTGGACATATTTTTCAATCGCCGCTTTTTCTTGGCGGTAACGTTTCCATAACTGCCCCGGTATGTCTACGCCGGTGCTCTCTCCAACGGGTGTTTGCTCTATTATGGAAACGTCCGTCGAAAGGCCGAGATAGAGTTCCGGTGCATTAATGTGTTCTCTGCGTATTTCTAAGACGATGTTTCCAACAATGAGGGGAACATTCTCGTCCACCATAACATAGGCCATAGAAACTTCTGGTTTTACAAAAGTGTTGAGAAAAGGGCAATTCTTTTTGTATTCTTCCGGTGTAATTCCAAAGGTGCCCTTAAACGCTCTGGTGAAATTCGCATGGCTGGCAAAGCCATAGTCTAGCGCCACATCTAAAATCCTCTGATTTTCCGTGTTTAACGCTTCAACGGCCTTTGCCAAACGCCTCAGTTTGACATACTCTTGCAGCGGTTTGTTTACCAACCGCTTAAACAGTCTTTGAAAATAAAATGGTGACAGTCCTACCATTTCGGCTAAAGCCTCGGCTCGTATATTTTCCTGTAAATGTTCCTCAATATAATCTACAGATTTTTGAACCGTTTCCCATGCGTACATATTGTTTACCTCCTTGTTTGGATTGTGCATTTATTATACCGAAGTAATTTGGTTTGGGCTTTCCCCCCAGTGCCCATTTATCGAAAAATTGAAGATAAAAATTGCTACTGCTGGCTTTGGCCCATCATTCAAACTGCGGTGGCGCGAGGCGGCATGGCGGCTTTCTGCGGCTTCTGCTGCGGCACGTTGCCTGCAATATCAAACACGCCTTTTGCCATATCCTCGGCGCGGAGGGCCGCTTTCTTGGCCTCTATTTTCTGATGCTTCTCACTTTTTATCCGTGCATAATATTCCCGCTGCCAATCGCTTGCCTTACGCCGCAAATAGGCTTGGTGC
>DAWDUP010000023.1:3640-4764 GCA_052346825.1 Candidatus Fimivicinus sp.
GCGTTCCTCTTTCTTGCGTAGAGCTTTCTGTTCCTCCGGCATTAGCGTGATTTCTCCGAAGCATGGCGGCACATAGCGGCCCACAAAGTTGAAAGGAATTCAACCTCTTGCTCGGTGACTTGGCTGCCCTTGCGGCCACACTCCTGCACAAGAATTTTCTCGACAAACTCGTTTATTTTCTCGCTTCTCACGTTTTAGCCCTCCTGTATGAAAAATGCTCTAAGTAGCCCCATTAACCATGAGCAAAGCCATGATTAAAAAGTCACTTAGAGCATATAACTCTATCCGCCTGGCAATCTCTTTTTTGCGCATCCAGGCTTGCCCACCAGCGCCGTTCTACCACTGAGCCCATCTTTATCAAATAAGCGCGCCCCCCGAAATAATTCGGAGAGCGCGCCCCTACCGTGGTGAACGTAAAATAAGAGGATGGCAACATTAAATGCGGGCTACGCCGCTTTTGCGCGCCGCCTCGGCAACCGCCTTGGCAACCGTCGGTCCCACGCGTTCATCAAACGCCTTGGGAAGGATATATTCAGGGCAAAGCTCCTCGGGGGAGACGAGGTCGGCCAGCGCATGCGCCGCCGCAATCTTCATCTCCTCATTGATATCGCTCGCGCGTACATCCAGTGCGCCGCGGAAAATGCCCGGGAAGGCAAGAACATTGTTGATCTGGTTCGGGAAGTCGCTGCGGCCTGTGCCGACAACCTTTGCGCCTGCCTCCAGCGCGAGATCGGGCATGATCTCCGGCACCGGATTGGACATTGGGAGGACGATCGGATCCTTCGCCATGGAGCGGACCATATCCTGCGAAACGATGCCGGGAGCGGAAACGCCGATAAAGATATCTGCGCCCTTGAGCGCATCTGCAAGCGTACCGTGCTCATGACCGGCATTCGTGAAGGAGGCGATCTCCTTCTTTGCGGGCGTCAGATTCGGGTCATCCGCGCTGATGATACCCTTGCGGTCGCACATGACGACCTTTTTCAGGCCCTGGCTGATCAGGAGCTTTGCAATCGCGACACCCGCCGCGCCGGAGCCGCTAAAGACCACCTTGCAATCCGCAAGCTCCTTGCCTACAATCTTCAGCGCATTGATGATCGCAGCGGAGCAAATAATCGCTGTGC
>DAWDUP010000023.1:4774-16371 GCA_052346825.1 Candidatus Fimivicinus sp.
CGCTCTTTGAGCTTGCGTTCGATTTCAAAGCAGCGCGGGGCCGCAATATCCTCGAGATTGACGCCGCCAAAGCTGCCCGCGAGCAGGGCGATGGTATTGACGATTTCATCCACATCCTTGGATCTTACGCACAGCGGGATAGCATCAACGCCGCCAAAGGCCTTAAAGAGGACGCATTTGCCCTCCATCACCGGCATACCGGCCTCCGGGCCGATATCACCCAGGCCCAGCACGGCCGTGCCGTCCGTAACGACGGCAACCGTGTTCCAGCGGCGCGTCAGCTCATAGGACTTATTGATATCCTTCTGGATTTCCAAGCAGGGCTGCGCAACGCCAGGCGTATAGGCAAGAGAGAGCTCCTCCTTTGACTTGACGCTTGCACGGGGCGTAACCTCCAGCTTGCCCTTCCATTCATAGTGGAGCCTTAACGATTCCTTTGCGTAATCCATTTGTAATTTCCTCCAATATCTGTTATGTAAAAGCACCTCCCCTTCTGAATAAAAAGGGGGAGTGAGGGCGGAACACGGGTAAGAATATCCCGCCCTCACAGGGGGTTAAGAAGAGGTCTGGTCAAAACCTGTTTTTTCCCGGGAAATGAATCCTCGGAACGAAATTATTTCTCCCACGGGAACGTGTACTGCGTCAGCCCCAGCTGGTCGCGCACCGTGCAGAGCTCCTTCTGCACCGCGTCGTTAATCGGCACGCCGCTGTCCTTGCGCTCGCACCAGACATTCCATTCCTTTTCGCCGGCGGTATAGATATGATCCTCACCCGGCGCCCTGGTGGAGGCGCGCAGCTCGCGCAGGATGTCCCCGGCTGTTTTCTTGAAGGAGTCTGCGCCCACAAAGGCCTCCGTATCGATGGCGATGAAAAAGTGGCCCAGATGATAGGGCACCTTCTTGCCACCCGCACCGATGCCGGTAAGCATTTTCAGGTAATTGCCCTGCTGCAGTGCCGCGCTGAGCAACTCCACAACCGTGGCATAGCCATAGCCCTTATAGCCGGCCATCTCCTCGCCGATACCGCCGAGCGGTGCCAGTGCCGCCTCACCGGTGTTGAGCTCCTTCAGGATCGCATCCGTATCGGTCTTCGCGGTACCGTCGCGCCCGATGACCATGCCTGCGGGAGTTGACTTGCCAATGCGGGAATAGTATTCCAGCTTGCCGCGCTGGGTGATAGAGGTCGCGCAGTCAAGCACAAAGGGGAATTCCTCATCTGTAGGGATACCGAAGGTCAGCGGGTTGGTGCCAAGCATATTCTCCACACCAAAGGTCGGCGCGATGGAGGGTCGGGCGTTGGTGCCGGTGATGCCGATCATATTTTCCTTTGTGGCCATCGTCGCATAGTAGCCCGCGATGCCATAATGGCAGGAGTTGCGCACGGCAACCATGCCCATCCCGTATTTCTTCGCCTTTTCGATCGCCATCTTCATCGATTTATACCCGATGACCTGACCCATGCCGTCATGGCCGTCGATAACAGCCGTAGTGGGTGTCTCCTTCACGATCTCGAAATTGGTGACAGGATTCTGGATGCCGATATTGATGCGATCGATATAGATGGGCTTAAAGCGGTTGACACCGTGGGACTCGATGCCCCTTCGATCGGACTCCAGCAGCACGTCCGTGCAGATTTCCGCATCCTCGCGCGGCACGCCGACGCCGACGAACGCGTCTGTTACAAATGAGCTGATGGTCTCCCAGTCAACGATGGTCTTTGCCATGATAAATCACTCCATTTTATGAAATAGTCAGAATGAAAAAATTTATTGAGAAAGGGGAAAGCATTCTCCCCGTTTCATCCTCAGTGCTCCGCCCAGTCGCGGGATCGGCCGACCGCACGTTTCCAGCCCTCATAATACTTATCACGGGTAGGTTTATCCATCTGAGGGATAAATATGCGGTCCACCTCGCGATTTTGCTCGATATCGTCGCGATCCTTCCATACGCCGACGGCAAGCCCCGCAAGATACGCGGCGCCCAGGGCCGTGGTTTCGATGGTCTTTGGCCGGTTGACGGATGCCTGGATCATATTGGCCTGGATCTGCATCATGATATTGCTCACGCTCGCGCCGCCATCCACACGGAGATCCTTCATCTCAATGCCGGAATCACTGATCATCGCCTCGAGCAGGTCCGTCATTTGATAGGTGATGCTCTCGAGCACCGCGCGGGCAAAGTGCGCCCGATTGACGCCGCGGGTAAGCCCCACGATGCAGCCACGGGCATACATATCCCAATAGGGGGCGCCCAAGCCTGTAAAGGCTGGTACGAGATACATACCGTTGGCATCCGGCACGCTCTCCGCCAGCTCATCACAACGGCGCGCCGTATCGATCATGTGCAACTCGTCGCGCAGCCATTTGATGACGGAGCCCGCATTGAAGGCGCTGCCCTCAAGCGCGTATTCCACCTTGCCATCCAGCCCCCAGGCTACGCCCGAAAGCAGGTTGTACTGGGAACGGATGCGTCGGTCGCCCGTATTCATCAGAAGGAAGCAGCCGGTTCCGTATGTATTTTTCGCCTGGCCAGGCTTAAAGCACGCCTGCCCGAACAGGGCTGCGGGCTGGTCACCGATGGCGCCGCTAATCGGCACGCCCTCAACCTGCTCAAGGCCGAGGATGCCCGGCGCTACCTCCCCGTAAACCTGGCTGGAGGGTACGGGCGTGGGCAGAATCGACATCGGAATATCGAATTTCTTGCAGAGGACCTCGTCCCAGCAGAGATTGTCGACATCAAAGAGCATGGTGCGCGAAGCATTGGAATAATCTGTAACATGCACCTTGCCACCGGTCAGATTCCAGATGAGCCAGGTCTCGACTGTCCCAAATAAAAGCTTCCCCTCTGCCGCCAGCTCCCTGACGCCGGGGACATGGTCAAAAATCCACTTGATCTTTGTCGCAGAGAAATAGGCGTCTATAATCAGCCCTGTTTTCTCCCGCACATAGGGCTCCAGGCCCTCGTTTTTCAGTTGCGTGCAATAGTCCGATGTGCGGCGGCACTGCCAGACGATCGCATTGTATACCGGCTTTCCGGTCGTCTTATCCCAAAGGATCGTCGTCTCGCGCTGGTTGGTGATGCCAATCGCAGCGATCTGACCAGCGTCAATCTCACCGGATGCAAGCACCGTCGCCACTGACTGCAACTGGCTGTAGAGAATCTCCATCGGGTCGTGCTCCACCCAGCCGGCATTGGGATAGACCTGCTCAAATTCCCTCTGCGCCTTGGCGAGGATATGCCCGCCCTTGTCGAATATGATCGCCCGCGAGCTCGTGGTGCCCTGATCAAGCGCCATTACGTACTTACCCAAACTGATGGCCTCCCTCTGCATTCATGATATCAAATTGTAACCCGCGCTCCCCCAAGCACAGAAAAAAAGAATAGAAAGCGCACCCCGCTAAACGGGAGTCGTTTCTATTCTCATATCTCCTAGAAATACACTCGTATTCTTCTCCTATTCAGCTGTCGTGTTTATTCTACCGCAAAGCACCGACGATGTCAACAAGTTTCACAGTTCATTTCGCAGAAAAATGGAAATTTTATTAAGATACAGGGGGTTGCTTCAAAACACTCTGAATTGGGCCAGCCGAAAAAATATCGTTTTGCCTCTGTAAAGGCGCAAAATGCGAGCCATGATCGATGGCTCGCAAATGCTTTTTCCCAGAGGCGCGTTGCGCCCTTTTCACCCTGTCCGCTTTTTTCATTTTTTATCGCCAGACAGATATTCCTCTGTCAGCGCCCACAAGCCCCGGCGCAGCGCCGCCATATCAGAGGGCAAGGCCATACGTGTCTGATCATCCGCCACAGCGTCGCCCTTCTGTGTATAATTGACCTTCACCTGCCCGAGCAGTTGAGTCGCCTTCTCTGCAAGCGCGGAGGACTGCTCCGCGAGAAACAGCAGCTTATTGAGATCACGCAGCCCCTGAGCGAGCTTTTCCAGCCGCACGCTGGATTTTGTGATGGGGTTCGCAGCATCCGGCTCGTCCGGATAGACAAGGAAGCAGTCGCCTGACTCGAAGCTCACATGCGTCGTATCGCGCAGCGGATCCTGGACCCATGCGTCGTACGCCCAGCGCAAAAAGCCGTTTGCTCCCTGCGCAGCGGAGAAAAAAATCGTCCAGTAGCTCTCTGCCGGCATGCTGTAGGTGAAGCTGTTGGGGAAATGGCCGACGCAGGTATAGATTGTCGTCCGCAGGCCCTCCCTCCCTTTGCGCCGGTTTGCAAGCACGCGGTAATCTTCGATCGCTTTTGTCACCGTCTCCAAGCCGACACTGACGCTCGCCATGCGGTCAATCAACGGGAAATACTTCGCGCTGAAATGATCCATTGCCGCCGCCTTGCGCAGAGGCGTACCAGACGCGCCTGTAACCGCGTCGATCAGCTCGTACGCTTTTTCCATGTGGCGGCGCTCATCGATGCCAATATAAATCTGATCATACCAGCCCTTCTCCTTTGCATGCGCGGCAAGCGCTTTTAGAAACGGCGTCCACAACTTCCGATATCTGCGGGTACCGGGCCGCGGCGAGGAGGAGTGGAAAGCCCTCTTTTTCTCATCGTAATAGGTCACCTTGTTCCCCCAAGGGATCAGGCTGTAGCATACAATTTTATCGCCCACGCCAAGCTCATGGCAGAGCGTTACCCATTTGTCGAAATCCGTAAAATCGAAGGTAAAGCGCTTATCCTTCTGGCGCACCCATTTGATCATGGAGGGATATGCGCCATAGGTCTGCCCGTTCCACGGCTCCTCCACGATGCTCGCCGTGATGGCATGCCCACCAAGCGTGCGGTACAGCCGCAAGTGGGGCCGAAGCACGTCCAGATGTGCCTGGGAAAAGGGCTCGAGCCCGTAATACTGTGCGACCCGATACGGGTACTGCCAGAGCTCGATGTCGAACCGGTAGTCCTCCGGTGCCGGCTGGACGGCATCGAGAACCTCCAGCGTCAGCTGCTGGGTGAGCGGCTCGTCCAGCCCCACGGCCGTCACGCGGATTTCCCCTTGATACCTACCCGGAGCAGTATCCGCCGGAACATGGACACAGGCGAAAATCCCCTGCACGCGGCCTGCTTCCAGATCGACGGGGCCGGGACCGTACAGAATGTCTGGAAAGCTTTCGCGGGAACCATTATCCTTTTTACCGTTCCCGACAAATGCTTTTGTTTCAGAAAGGAAAGAGCAGGAAACCGATTCGGCGGGAATCGTATGTTCTCCATTTTGAAATGCCTTTACCCAGGCGCGAATCCCGCTGACGCGCTCCTCACCGCCGAGCAGGACGAGCAGCGCGAGCGCCGTGTCCCCCTGCCAGGCAATCAGCGCGCCGCATTCATTTGCTGCGGCCATCAACTCCTCATAGCGGTCCTGTGTCGGCAGCAGGTCAGAATTGGCAATTTTAAGAGTAAGCTTTGGTTTCATACGATGAAAATCCTTCCTGAGTAAACATAATCATACCATATGAATCATATCAATTTACAGCCAGAAGGGCAAGACGGAAAGTCATAAAATTTTTATTTTTCAGCCCCCTATCTGTAAGATTTATATTAAAATAATGTTAAAATTGCTTTAATAAAATTTGACAAAAGCCTTATTGTGATGTATCGTGTTATATATCAAAATCAACAACGGACGAGTGTCCGTTTCGAGAAAAGGTAGGAATTCAATTGAAAAAGAGGATCATCTCAGTCGTCATGGCGCTCAGCCTTTTACTTGCCGTCATGGCGCCTGTGGCGTCGGCCGGCGCTTCCAGAAAGGATACCGTGCTCCAATTTCATCAGGACGGAAAATTCAAAATCATGATGATTTCCGACACGCAGGACACGGACAAGGCGGACCAAAGAATGCTTCACTTTATTGAAGCCTCGCTCGATCAGGAAAAGCCGGACCTCGTCGTGTTCACCGGCGATAATATTGCAGGCAAATGGGTCGGCTCCACGGCTGAAAAGGTACGCACCGCAATCAATAAAATCATCCAACCACTGGTCCAGCGGGATATCCCGTTTGCCGTCGTCTTCGGCAATCATGACGGCGAATCCAGGGTGACCACCAAGGAAGACCAGATGGCTATGTTTATGGCCTATGACAACTGTCTCGCGATTGACGAAGGCGAAGCGCTCGACGGCGTGGGCACCTATAACCTGCCGATCCTAAGCAGCGACGGCAGCCGTGTTGCCTTTAATATTTATATGATGGATTCCAATGACTATGATGCAAACGGCAATTACGACGGCGTCCATCAGAATCAGATTGATTGGTATGAACAGACCAGCAACACGCTCAAAGCGGAAAACGGAGGAAATCCCGTCCCCTCGCTTCTATTCCAGCATATCCCGGTGCCGCAGATTTACAGCCTTCTCAAGCAGGTTCCATTCGGCGTTATGGGTTCTGTACGCGGAAGCGGACGAAATGCGGCCAAATGGTACGTCGTAGATGAGAGTAAGGCCGAGGGCGTTGTCAAGGAAGGCCCCTGCCCATCCTATGATGACCACGGCCAGTATGATAGCTGGCTCAGCCAGGGTGATATCGCGGGCGCGTTTTTTGGCCATGACCACACCAATAATATGGTCGGCAAGACGGATGAGGGCATCACCCTCGGCTACAACGCCGGCTGCAGCTTCCATCTCTATGGCGACGGCCTCAACCGCAGCATGCGTATGTTCGTCATCGATGAAAATGACGCTTGGAACTACAACACCTATCTCGTCAAATACGGCGATATCATGCCGGACGACGGCGGCTGCCTGCTGGTCGACCTGATCGCAGTGCGTACGATCGACAACGCGCTGCTCTATGGCTATCAGCTGATTAAACAGCTCTTTGAAGGGATCACCGGTTCGCCTGAGACAGAGCCCTCCACAGCCGTATCCGGTACCGGGTCGGAAGGTACTCCTGATACAGGGCCTGCAGGCGCTTCTGCCACAGCACAGGCGGGCACAGGCAACGCAGAGCCATCAAATACGCCCGCCACGGAGCGTTCAGAGCTCTCCAATGGGTCGGCTGAAAATCCGGCAACCGGCGTTTCCCCGGCGATTTCAGTGCTTGCGCTGGTTTCCACCTCTGCCGCCGTGGCATTTATCCTCACGCGCAGAAAAGCAAAATAAGAGCTCCATTCCCTGTAAATTGTAAGCTAGCGAAATGCCGCGGGATGCTGAAAAGCGTTTCGCGGCATTGTGATGCGTATCCCAGGTATGCAGCCCGAGCAAAAGAACAAAGAGATCCGATCAAGACGTATGGGGAATCCAATCCGTTTTTTCTTTAATCCGGATGCGGAGGAAGGCGACGTTCCCAATCGGGAGCTGTTCTCCTATGCAACAGCGCTGGCGGGCCAAAATGCGACGTATGGAATCGTCAATCAGTGGATTTTTTATTTCTGCACCAATGTGCTGCATATGGACCCGGATCACGTCGGCAAGATCACGAGTTTGTCCCGCATATGGGATGCCCTCAATGATCCGCTTGTCGGCGTTATCATCGACCGGCGGAAATATCAACCCGGACAGAAGCTGCATCCCTTTCTCGGCAAGCTTCCCATCGTTATTGGTTTGCTGACCACTCTTCTATTTTGCAATTTTGGCCTGAACGAAACCGGATCGATCGCTGTGTTTCTATCCATCTATTTCGCCTGGGATCTAACCTACTCTTTTCAGGACACGGCTTTATGGGGCACAATGTCCTTAATCTCTCCGCATTCCGCAGAACGCGGCAGAGTCTCCCAATGGTTGAATATTGGAGCCGGAGCAGGGGCGGGAATTGTAGGAATCATTCCCATGATGATGGGAATCGGCGAAAAAATGAATATCAGCCTGAGCCAGCAGTTTCTTTGCTATGGGATTGTATTCGGCTTTGGTGGCGAGCTGCTGTCGATCCTGGCCGCCAAAACAAAGGAACGCGTGGAGTATGTGGGCGCGGATAAGCAGTCGTTCTGGAAGGATCTTGCCGATCTGAGGCACAATAAAATCTTGATTCTCCTGCTGCTCGCACAGGTGGTCAGCTTTTTCGATGGCGCGATTCCCTGGATCTATTTCTTTGAATACTGCACCTCTTATCAGCTCGGTTCCATTACAATCAACGGACAGACAGCGCAATTCCTTTACGGCATCCTCATCAACATATTTGGCTCCCTGAGCATGTTCTTCGCCACCAAATTTGCGGAAAAGCTGGGCGGCATGCGCAATGTGATCATCCTTGCAAAAGTGACCAATATCGTCACCCGCTGCATTGCCTTTGCCATCGGCTATCAGACGCTCGGTCAAATTTCCGCCGTAATGGTGCTCATGAGCATCGGTGCGATCCCGAATAATATGGTGGGCATCGCGCAGCGCAGCATCCTGTGCGACTCCGTCGACTATGTGGAATGGAAGACCGGGAAGCGCACGGAGGGCATCAGCTTCTCCATGCAAAACCTGACAAGTAAACTGCTTGATTCTATTAAATTGTATTTCTGCGGCAAGGTACTCAGCTATCTGCATTTCAACGGCAAACTCACCGTCACCCAGCTCAAGGCGGTGGCCCCGCAATATTTTACTGCCCAGTGGCCGCTGTTTATGCTGCTGCCAGCCCTGGGCTCCCTGCTTTATCTCATCCCCTTCCTGTGCATCCGTTATTCTAAGGACCAAAAGGCGCAGGTGGAGCAGGAGCTGATCGAACGCCATGCCCGGAAAGCTGAACAGACGCAGGAAAGCGCGGCACAAACCTGAGCATTATTCCTTAGAAAGGGCTGGGTATTTTCGCGATGATACGATATTAAGTAAGATAGTAGACACAAAAACTGTGTCTACCATCGTTTTTATAGCTAAGAAGAAAGCAGAGGCGTAAACTATGGCGTGGCAATAACATGTGTGATGATTTTTACGCTGTTGCCAAGCAAACGATTCGCTATTTGAATGACATCAGACTTATGCGTTATGGAGGCATCCATAAGAAGAAATAGCTGGATAAAGGAAAGGAACGCCGGCTCTTCCGTTTGGGAAGGCCGGCATTCCTTTGCAGTATGATCGGATCGCAAATGGATTATTTTTTCTTTTTGGTCACGATCAGAAGGCCGCATGCCGCCAGGGCGGCAAGTGCTGCACCGCCTGCAACAAGGGAATCACCTGTGCCTGCGATTTCCGGCATCTCTGCCTGCGTTTCTTCCGCTTCCGTCGTGCTGTCCGCCGCCTTTGTTTCTGCCTGCGTTACAGTTGCTTCTTCTGTCGTATCCGGCTGAGTGGTCTGGGCCTGAGTCGGTTCGAGTCCCTCCGCCGCATCCGTGGAGGCCGGATGCTCCGGCACCCCGATGCCAAACAGGGAAAGGTCGATCGAATCCACAAACGCTTCCTGCGCGGGCGGGAGCAGATGTGCGCCATCGCTGGTATAATGATCCGGCATCTTTGCAGGATCCGCCGGGTCCTTCAGGCAATCGAGATTGATTGAGCCGTCCGCCTGATCCGTCGTACGGATCCATTGCGTGAGCTGATCGCACATCTCCTGCGCCTCCGGCGTCCATTCCAAGTCCGCCCGCCCGGTCTTTAACAGATCGCGGGTATATCCCTTCCAGGGAGACATCTCTGCAAAAATAATTTTCACACCGGCTGCGTGCGCCATATTGATCAGCTTCTGATATCCTGCGATCAGCTCTTCCACAGAGGCTTCCGGCGCCAGGCCCACCATGCTGGAGCAGCGCGGATGAAGAATATCGTTCAGTCCGATTTTCACCAGCGCATATTTAATGCCGGGCTGGTCAAGGGCATCCTTCCGGAAGCGGTCGATCATCGCTTTGCCGTAGATGCTGCCCGTCGGCCCGACGCCGTCGCTTAAGAGACAGTTACCAACAATGGATTTTTGCAGAACGCCGACCTTGTTTTCGCCGGTTTCCTCGATGATCCGTTTGGCCAGCAGCTTCGGGATATCATTGCTTGTCGTCGAATCTCCGATGACAACAATGGAATAGGCGTCTGCATCCGCATAAACGTCCAGACTGCTGAGCAGTGGAACAACGGAAACGAGCGTACCAAACGACAGCTTAATGCCCGTAAGCTTTGCATCCTCCGTATGGTTTCCAAAGGTAAGATAGGTGGTTCCGCCATACAGGCCCATCGTTTGCACCTTGCTGAGATCCTGCGCATAATAAGTGACGCACAGATCCTCCAGCGCGCGCACCTCCATGTCGATCGGATCGCAGTAGACGGTGCCGCCTGCTGGAATGCTGACCTTACGGCTGCCGCTGAAGGTTACGGGAATGCTGCTGCCCTCCATGATTTCAGAGCCAGAGTCACCCTTTGCACGTGCGATGCTTGCCTCATTGATGACAAGTGGCGATATTCCGTTTTCATTCGATAGGCAAAATCTCACCTTGTTGCCGCCAAGCGTCGGCGTCAGCCGGATGCGGGCCGTCATGTTTCTGACAACCGGCGAAATTTTCAGGCCTTCCGTGTTTTCCTTTCCCTCCAGAAGTGTGATGGAGATATTGGTCATTCCAGCGCTCCAAGAACCGACCCAATGTTTCCCGCCGGTGAGTGCGCCTACGCCGGATGCCACTATGCCCAGCAGCAGCGCCATGCTCAGGAGTATCACCAGAAGCTTCCTGCATTTTTTCATAAGTATGCCTCCTAAAAAGATGTATCTTCGCCGTAATCATGATAGCAATCTATTCTGGAATTTAACTTTAGCATCTCAAAAAGCCTCCTGTCAATAGCTTTAGGCCAAAATATAAACTGAATATAAATTCTATATTAATATTTTTTGGAATTTCTCTCCATAAAAATAAAAACATCCGGCTGCCTATCCGCAGCCGGATGTGGATGGTTTCTCACTGTATTTCAAACAGGAAAGCATAGGATTGTCGCCGCAAGCATGCACTGCGCTGCATAGTAGGTGGCGATATTCAGACAGCGCAACGAGTATTTCTTTGGATCCCCAAAATGTAAAAACGCAAGCGTCCCGTCTGAAACGGCAAAGAGCAAAGCACCTCCCCCCAATAAGAGGAGGATCGAAAAGCGCAGGGGCAGCCCCGCGCGCATGCATGCCAGCGCCAAATGGCATGCATGGATCACCATGGCAACCAAAATTGCAGTATAGAAAAACATCGGGATTTTCAGCTTACCCGTGTCCAGTTTCAGGCATTTCATAGTAAAATGCCCGCCAACCAGAATCACGATCAAAAGCAGGGGCTCATGCCAGGCCACCGGCGGTTGATCTGGGAACAGCCTGCCAAACGCAACACAATACGCTGCAAGGTAGAGAATATGCGCCGCTGCAAAAGCGATCATTCCATACAGGAAGAAGGCTTCCTTTTTGACGATTGCCTCATAGTGAAGCAACGCGTCCCCAATAAAAGAGCTGAGCAGTGCGCTGAGTACCAACCAAGCATAGGCAGAATCATTCTTCGCATAAAATATCGCGCATAGGCCCACGATCAAAAACAATGCTGAGCAAATCTGCTTGCAGGCCAGAGAGCGGTAAGTCCGGTTGGGCCATTCGATTTTCAAGAACAGCGGGACAAATACGACTTCCAGCGCGATTGCGCCAAACATGGCAATTTGCAAAAACTTCAATGATATGTCTCTCCTCTGGCAAAGATAAAGGGCTCAACGGAAAAACAGGATTGTGCTCGCGAGCAATACCTGTGC
>DAWDUP010000023.1:16381-19282 GCA_052346825.1 Candidatus Fimivicinus sp.
GTGCGCCATAATAGGTGCCGATGTTGAAACACTTGAGCGGGAAGGTCTTTTGAGGCCCGAAATTCAACATTGCAAGGGTCGCGTCCGAGAGAACGAAGCAAAGGGAACCTACGATCAAAACGGCTGCCGCCGCTCCGCAAAGCGGCGTTCCCGCTATCAGGCAGCGAATCCCGAGCGAGCTGGCCTTGACCATCATCGTGACCAGGATACACATATAAAGAAAGGCGGGGATCGTCACGCGACCAGGATGGATCTGCAGCTTTCGCGATGCTACAGCGCCAAAAAGCACAATCACTGCAATACACAGACATTCGTAGGGATTAAAGAAGCCGGCCTCCGGGAAGGTGTGCTGCAGTGCGGTACAAAAGGCTATTACATAGAAAATGTGCGCTGTCAGAAAGCTGAACAGGCCGATCAGAAAAAAATGGAGCTTACTGCTGACGTGTAGGAAAAAATCGCCAAGCCAGGAAAACACAAGCCCGCATAAAATCCATATGGCATATCGGGAGAATTCCTGCGACAGCAATATGGAAAGCACCCCTACCACAATAAACAAAGTGGAACAGATCATCTTCAGCAGCAGGGATTTTTTGGTTTTCTTTGGCCAGCCGGCCTTCAGAAAAAAAGGAACAATCCCCGCCAGCAGTAAAATTGCCGCCGCCATTAAAATTCGGTAGCCCGTCAATCACAGCACCTCCGTAAAATGTCGCCGCATCGCCTCCGAATCTCTCTGGAGCATTCGTTTGAAAAAAGTTTCTCAAACCGATGCCTCGCAAAGAAAAGATGGTCCATCCATATGCGAACGAAAAATAAACGCCTCGCCCGGCTGTCGGGATCAGAAAACAATCGCATCGCCCTCAAAACCGTTGTTGCCCTTGTTCACCGATGCAGATACATAAAGTATCCTTTTAAACGACGCCGCTTTTTGATCTCCAGCGGCCTTGAAAGCAGGCTTCTATTGAACCCCTTCAACCAATTTACCCTTGTGAACCGGTTCGGCGATCCTCCAAAGCTGACGCATTGCCTTTTTCAGCAGATTGCTGAGCAGCGGATTTTTCACGAGGTCGTCAATGCCCTCCGCGATATTGTACGCCATATCCCTCAGCGGTGGCGTTGTACGAGGCGTCATCCGAACCCAATTGCCCTTGAAGATAAAATTCAGCTTGCGCACCGCAATCGTCTGCAGCGGCCTAATCCAAATATCCAGCGTTTCATCGTCCTTCCATGCGGCCGTGCAGCACACCGTATAGTCGATCTGCCCCAAACGAATCTGCCCATACCGGTAATGGCCATCCATGCCGCAGACGACGGAATTTTCTTCGTCTCCTTCGACCCAATCCATCGTGCACTCGTCTTCCGCAAAGTGCAGGCGGATGCGGTCGATATTTCCCGCCCTGTCCTTCGTCATATAGGTCGCGGCGAAGGGAAGCACGCTCA
This sequence comes from Candidatus Fimivicinus sp., assembly GCA_052346825.1. Taxonomy (GTDB): domain Bacteria; phylum Bacillota; class Clostridia; order Oscillospirales; family Acutalibacteraceae; genus Fimivicinus. Next base: position 17,819 of record DAWDUP010000023.1, read on the forward strand.
CCGGGAACCCGATTAGATTGATCAGGATCTTCTTGCGCATGCGAATGGTTTTCCCCTCGATGCGCTTTTCCAGTTCACTGTGGAAGGAGGCCAGCTGCATGGGGAGAGCCGCCTCGTCGCACATCGTCTTTAAATCCACCGTCGGCGCGTCAACGGTTTCCCCCTCTTCAAGGAAAGCGCCGGGAAAATGCCGCCAGATGCAGTCGCGCGTTTTCTGCTCGCTGACCTCAGCACAGTTGACGACCAGCTGCGCGTCATAGTCCTTAAATACGATGCCGAACTGGGAGAACATCCCGTCGGAGCGGTATGTGTTTTTCGCGCCGCCGCACTGCCAGAAGCAATAGCCATAGCCCGCGTTGGCATCAAGATCCCGGTTGGCGGAGTTACCGGAGTGGATGGCAGTCGCTTCCTGTACCCACCAAGCAGGAATCACCTGTTTTCCATGATAAACGCCATTTTGTGCATAACAGAGCGTAAACTTGGCGAAATCCTCGATTGGAAGCATCAGGCCCCAACCGCCGACCTCAATTCCATGGTGATCCGTCTCCCAATAGGGGACGGGGATTCCCAAAGGCTCATACAGGCGGGGCGTCAAAAATTCTGTAACCGATATTCCCGTGACGCGCACCAGAATCGCACAAAGCATATAGATATTCTCACTGACGTAAAGGAACATTTCCCCGGGCTCGGAAATCCATGGCGCGTCGAAGAAATCCTTGACCCAGCGATCCTTTGTCTTATTCAGCAGCAGAGACGGATTTTTCCCGCTCGTCATCGTCAGCAAATGGCGCACGGTCATTTTTTCAAGCTTCTCATCCGCCTGCTTGGGGCGGTACTCCGGGAAAAAGTCGATCACCTTTGCGTCTAGCGACAACAGCCCCTCATCTACAGCAAATCCGATCGCCGTGGAGGTGAAGCTTTTACTGACGGAATACATGGCGTGGGGCGTATCCCTTGTAAAAGGAGCAAAAAAACACTCCGCCGCGACCTTGCCATGGCGAAGTATCAGGAACGAGTGGTTTTCGATGCCGCTCTTCTTCATATCTTCCATAAACGCTGCCACAGCAACGGAAGAAACGCCCGCCGCTTCCGGCGATGCACTTCTCGGCAGATACTCTCTCTCTAGAACTCTCATCGTAACTGTCCTTTCTCTATTCAATTAAGCGCCGGAGGGCAATTGGCCTGCCCCGGTATTCTCTAAAACAAAAGGAAGGACACGGCAGGGTGGTACCATATCCATCCAAAAATTTCCTCTTTTTTATTATATCAAATGTACATAAATTTTGCAAGACGTATTTAAAAATCCTTATATCATTAACAAACGCAGAACCAAAAAAATATTTTGTCATTTTCTACTTGACGGCATGACCGGAATATGGTATAGTAACATTCGCGTTAAGAGTGCACACGCTGGTGTAGCTCAGTTGGTAGAGCAGCTGATTTGTAATCAGCAGGTCGGGGGTT
>DAWDUP010000024.1:0-16605 GCA_052346825.1 Candidatus Fimivicinus sp.
AAATTACAACCTCTGCAAAGGTCTGTTTTTATTATAATTCTTTTATTGTAGGCTATTTATCCCGGTGCGGTTTTACCTTTAATTTTTAATCAAGAATTTATATCATTCCCGATAGAAAGATAAACATTTTGTTTATGTATTGACCGTCCCCTAAACTGAAAATAGAGATTGCACTCTTTTCAGCAACCGTGTATAATCTTTTTAAATACTCGGATAGGTTGGGATATCCACAGGTTGCTCTGCCCTCTTGGATCATTGGAATGAGAGCGAACATATACCTGCAAAAATGTAAGGCCGCTTTTGCGATAAGGAGGTTTTTTATTTTGGCCGATACTTACGATATCTGGGGGAATCTGAACCCCGACGCTCCCTGGGCGGAGATGCTCCGCGAGGACACGCAGCTTGAGCTGTGGTCCGGGGAGGTACCCGGCTTTGAAGAAGCCATCGGGCAGCGCAGGCCATCCATCACCTTTTTCCCCGCTCCCGGTGAGGGGAAACGCGGTTGCGTCATTGTGATGGCCGGCGGCTCCTATACAAGCAAGGCTGTGCATGAAGGCAAGGTCGTTGCCCAGAAGATCAATGAGGCAGGTGTACACGCCGCGGTGCTTGACTACCGCGTTGTCCCCTATTCCCGCGACGTCATCCTGCTCGATGCCAAACGTGCGGTGCGCTATCTGCGCTACCACGCGGAGGAGATGGGCATCCTGGCGGACAAAATCGGCGTGCTTGGCTTTTCCGCAGGCGGCAACCTCGCATTCATCTCCTGCGCCTATGCGGACGATGGCAACCCAGACGCTTCTGATCCAGTCGAGCGTGTGTCCTCCAGGCCAGACGCACTGTTGCTGGGCTATGCCGCCGTCATGTTCCAAGAGGAATACGAGGAGGAGGAGGAATTTAATCTTGTCGCCTATTTCGACGTTGTGCTGGAAAAGGAGATGCAGTTTCCGCCAACCTTTCTCTGGCAATCGATGCGCGACGGCCTGATCAATTACAATACCGCCCTGACCCTATGTGATACGCTGGCAAAGCGTAATGTGCCGGTGGAAATGCACCTGTTCCCCTATGGAGATCATGGGCAGGGCCTCGCCGCCCCGGAAAATGGGGACGGATATCATCCGCTCACGGTACGCTGGAGCCGCCTGATGAACGAATGGCTGCTCTTTTACGGGTTTTCGGACAGTAAAGGAATGGAAGGAGACTAAGATGAAACATCAGGATCTGATCAGCAAGATGACGCTGGAGGAAAAGGCAAGCCTTTGTTCCGGCAAGGATTTCTGGCATTTAAAGGGATTGGAGAACTTCAATATCCCGGAGATTATGGTTTGCGATGGCCCGCACGGTCTGCGTAAGCAGGCCGGCAGCCAGGACAACCTCGGCATCAACGGCAGCGAGCCCGCCACCTGTTTCCCAACGGCCGCTACCACCGCCTGCTCCTGGAACCCGGAGCTATTGCACGAGATGGGCGGCGCGATCGCGCAGGAGGCCCTTGCGGAGGGCGTGAGCGTGGTGCTCGGCCCTGGCGTCAATATCAAGCGCTCGCCCCTGTGCGGACGTAATTTTGAATATTTTTCCGAGGATCCGCTGCTTGCAGGAGAGATGGGCGCGGCTTTTATCAACGGCGTGCAGGAAAAGGGCGTGGGCACCTCACTCAAGCATTATGCGTGCAACAATCAGGAAACGCGCCGCATGAAGGTCGATTCTGTGGTGGACGAGCGCGCGTTGCGCGAAATCTATCTCGCCCCGTTTGAAATAGCCGTCAAAAAGGCCCAACCGTGGACGGTCATGAGCGCATACAACCAGATCAACGGCTCCTTCTGCTCCGAAAACGAATGGCTGCTGACCGACGTGCTGCGCAAGGACTGGGGCTTCAAGGGCCTCGTCGTCACAGACTGGGGCGCCAATAACGAGCGCGTCCCTGGCCTTGTTGCGGGGCAGGATCTTGAAATGCCCTCCTCTGGTGGCTTGAATGATCAAAAGATCGTCGACGCGGTGCGCGCAGGTGAAATCGACGAGTCCCTGCTCGATGAGCGCGTGGACCAGATTCTTGACCTGATCTGCCGCGCCGAGCAGACAAAGGCCTATTCCTACACCTGCGATCATCAGGCGAACCACCGTCTCGCGCGGAAAATTGCGGGCGAATCCATGGTCCTGTTGAGAAACGAAGAAGATCTTCTACCGCTTAAAGCCGGGCAGACAGTGGCCGTCATCGGCGAAATGGCCCGCTCTCCCCGCTATCAGGGCGCGGGCAGCTCCCTGATCAACCCAACGCAGCTCGATTCCGCCTTTGACTGCCTGCTCAACGCAGGCGTCAACGTACTGTATGCACCAGGCTATAACAAGGCAACTGATCAGCCCGACGAAGGTCTGATCCAGGATGCCTGCCGCACGGCAAAGAAGGCCGACGTGGTGCTGCTGTTCATCGGCCTGACAGAAAGCTACGAGGCTGAGGGTTACGACAGGCTCCATATGCGCCTGCCCGCGAACCACAACGCGCTCGCAGAGGCGGTCTGTGAAGCGAATGAAAACGTCGCGGTTGTTCTCTCCGGCGGAGCGCCGGTGGAGATGCCCTGGCTCATGAAGGTCAAGGCGCTGCTCAATGGCTATCTCGGCGGACAGGCGGGCGGCGGCGCAATTGCGGATATCGTCACCGGCAAGGTCAATCCCAGCGGCAAGCTGGCGGAAACCTATCCGATGAGCCTTCAGGATACTCCAACTGCCGGGTATTTCCCTGGTTCCCCGGTCACGACGGAGTACCGGGAGAGCATCTTTGTGGGCTATCGCTATTATGACAAAGTTGAGAAGGAGGTCCGGTTCCCCTTCGGATTCGGCCTCTCCTACACGCAGTTCTCGTATTCCAGCCTTCGCTTGGGCAAAAAATCCATCCGGCAGGGAGAGGAGCTGAAGATCTCCTTCCGCGTGAAAAATACCGGCAAGGTTGACGGTGCGGAAATTGCGCAGGTCTATGTCGCTGCTCCCGAAAGCAATCTTTTCAAAGCGCCCAAGGAGCTCAGAGGGTTTGCAAAGGTCTATCTGAAGGCCGGCGAGCAGCAGACGGTCACCATCACGCTGACAGAGCGCGCGTTTGCCTATTATAACGTCAATGTTCACGACTGGCATGTGGAGAGCGGCGCCTACAAAATCCTCGTCGGCGCTTCCAGCCGCGACATCCGTCTGGAAAGCGCGGTCGATGTAACGAGCGCGGCGCCGGAGGTCGTGATCCCGGATTACCGCCAGACCGCGCCGGCCTATTACGGCGGCGCCATCCAGAAGATTCCGGACGAGCAGTTCGAGGTCCTGATCAGTCGCCCCCTGCCCCCCGCACAGCGCAAAAAGGGCGAGCCACTCGACCTCAACTGCAATCTGGAGGATGCAAAGGATACGCCGTGGGGAGCAAGGCTCAACAAGATTGTCAACGCCGTCACCCTCAAGCTGGCCAACGGCAATGCGGAAACAGCGCAGATGCTCTCTTCCCTGGCGCTTCAGATGCCCATCCGCGGCTTTGTTGGCATGAGCGCGAGCATGTTCACGGAGGATATGGCCCAGGGCCTGCTGATGATCCTCAACGGCCAGAATGCCCCGACCGGATGGAAAAAGATCATCGGCGGCTTTATTCGTGCGCTGACGCACCTCAAATCCTTCCTGAATTCCATCTAAATAATTGAATATTGTTAGCATCGGTGAACAGGGGCAACAACGGTTTTGAGGGCGATGCCGAGTGACTCTGCCGGGCGGCGCTGTTTTCCCTTGTTTACCGATGCGAAACACGTCAGTTCGAAACCATCCTGACATTAAATAAAACTATGGAGATGAAAACAGAATGAAAAAAGGAAGCCTTTCCTATCTCGCCCAGGCGGGCATGATCGCCGCCATCTATGCGGCGCTGACGTATCTCGCCATGGTCTTCAACCTCGCTTATGGGAGCATCCAGTTCCGCTTTTCCGAGGCACTGACCATCCTGCCCGTCTTCACGCCCGCCGCGATACCGGGCCTTGCGATCGGCTGCCTGATCGGCAACCTTGCAAGCCCCTATCCGCTGGATTTGATTTTTGGAACGGCTGCCTCTCTGATCGCCGCGCTGCTTACGCGTGCAGTGCGTAATGTGCGGGTCAAAAAGATCCCCGTGCTTGCGCCCTTGCCGCCTGTGCTTGTAAACGCGGTGATTGTCGGGCTGCAGATTACGCTTTTCACACCCGGCCAGGCCGCCTCTTTAACAGGTTTCCTGATCGCAGCGGTGCAGGTAGGCCTCGGCCAGCTTGCCGTATGCTACCTGCTGGGCCTGCCGCTGGGAATCGCGCTGGAAAAAAGCGGTGCGGCCAAAGCAATATTTCCCCCTTCCGTGAAAAGAAAAAGCTGAATGCGCCACAGCGCTTCGCAACACCCTGCAGGAATGCAACGCCTTCGCTCAAGGATACAGATGAAAAAGAACCATCCTGCGCCGTCGGCCGGCGATGCAGGATGGTTTTGATATACAAAAACGGCTGCGCGGAAATGCGCAGCCAAACTTGATGAATCATTTTTAGCGGATTGCGTCCTTTCCGCCCATATACATCCTGAGCGGCTCCGGGATGGCAACCGAGCCGTCCGCCTGCAGGTTGTTCTCCAAAAATGCGATCAGCATGCGGGGCGGAGCCACCACGGTATTATTGAGCGTGTGCGGGAAATAATTCCCCTTCTCCTTATTGCGCACGCGGATGCCGAGCCTGCGCGCCTGCGCGTCGCCGAGGTTGGAGCAGCTGCCCACCTCAAAATACTTCTGCTGGCGGGGTGACCAAGCCTCTACATCGATGCTCTTGACCTTCAAATCGGCGAGGTCGCCGGAGCAGCATTCCAACGAGCGCACAGGGATGTCCAGGCTGCGGAAGAATTCAATGGTATCGTGATACAGCTTTTCAAACCACTCCTTGCTCTCCTCCGGCTTACACACAACCACCATTTCCTGCTTTTCAAACTGATGGATGCGGTAAACCCCGCGCTCCTCAATGCCGTGCGCGCCGACCTCCTTGCGGAAGCACGGCGAATAGCTCGTCAGCGTCTGCGGCAGGTCTTTTTCCTCCAATAGCGTATCGATGAATTTGCCGATCATCGAATGCTCACTCGTGCCGATCAGGTAGAGATCTTCCCCTTCGATCTTGTACATCATGTTCTCCATCTCGGCAAAGCTCATCACGCCGTCCACAACATTGCCGCGGATCATAAAGGGCGGCACATAATAGGTAAAACCTCTGTCAATCATGAAATCCCTTGCGTAGGAAAGGATGGCGGAATGCAGGCGGGCGATATCTCCCCGCAGGTAATAAAAGCCGTTGCCGCTCGTCTTGCGCGCGCTGTCCAGATCAATGCCGCCAAAGCGCTCCATGATCTCCACATGGTAGGGCACCTCATATTCCGGCACGCGGGGCTCCCCAAAGCGCTCGAGCTCCACGTTTGCGCTGTCGTCCTTTCCGATCGGGACAGTCGAGTCGATGATATTCGGGATGACCAGCATACGCTCGCGGATTTGTGCAGAGAGCGCATTTATCTCCGCGTCGAGGCCATTCATTTCCTCCGCCATATCGGATACGCTCTTTTTGGCCTGCTCTGCCTCTTCCCTTTGGCCCTTCGCCATGAAAGCCCCGATCTGCTTGCTGATGGCATTACGCTGGCTGCGCAGGTATTCGCAGCGCGTGCGCGCGGCGCGGCATTTTTCATCGAGCTCGATCACCTCGTCGACCAGCGCAACCTTCTCCTCCTGAAATTTCTTCCGGATATTCTCCTTAACGACATCCGGATTTGCCCTCAAAAATTTAATATCCAGCATATTGCTTCTCCTTTCTAAAAACATATGGCTGAAAATTTTATGGTGTAAACAAAAAGCTTCCGTCCCACTTATGGGACGGAAGCTGATTTCCGCGGTGCCACCCACTTTGCCGGAACTCCGGCCTCTTTTGCCGCGCTGTAACGGGCGCGCCCCTCCGGCTCCTCGCCGGCAGCTCCGAAAGTGGAAAGGCTTGCGTCTTTGCCGATTCCCACCATCCACCGGCTCTCTAAAAAAGACTGGTCAAACCGCAGCTTTCATCTTCGCTGATTTTCTAATAGTATATCTGATTTTTACCGTTTTTACAAGGGGAATGTGCAATTGTTTTTCGTCTGTTTTTCCCATCCTTCCAAATAAAATATAAACAATACATAAATTTACACTATTATATATTGACTTTCCCTCAAAATTTTATTAGCCTTAGGCTGAGTATTCTTGTGGGTAATATGAGTGATCAAACGGATTTGGGTGCCCACATGAGAGAGAAGGGAGTTTTTGAGTTATGAAAAAAAGCAAACGTTTTCTAGTGATTTTACTGGCTCTTGCGATGGCTACCGCAATGACTGCCTGCACACCGGCCAAAACGGATGATACAAGCACGGGCCCATCCGTCAACCAGCCGGCAAACGAGGCGACTTTCCCCTCCGACGCAACTGGCGAAAGCGGCGTGCTGGAGTCCGGCACGCAAGAGGACACGCAGGCTGTTTCCGAATCCGGGGAAGCATCCGTGATGGCGAATGCGCATCAGCCCTCTGAAGAGAAAACGACTGCGCCAAAAGCCAGCAGCAACGATCCCAGCAAGATGACAAAGGCGGAGCTTGTTAATTATTATAATACGGCGGCGAACGACGCAAAAGCGAATGCTAAAAGCATTACCAAAACACAAAATCAGGCGAGTTTGGCTAAGGCGCCGGAAATCAGCAATGGACTCCTTCAGAATACTGCGAATACACTGATGAAGGCCTTCCTCTCTGATTCTCCAAAGTCTGTAAACAAAACCTACTCTTCGGCCGCTGAGAAAAAAGAGAATTTCTATGTGGGGGGGCAGAGTTATTCCAGTAAACTAACCGAATCTGATGTAACCTCAGCCACCTGTAAAAAGAGCGGCAGCAACTATATCGTTACGCTTAAGGTCAAGGGGAGCAGCGTTTCCAAGGCCTTCTCCACGGTTACTAAGAGCCAGATCACGGATGCCGTGAAGGGAATGATCAAGTTCAACAGCATTGATATTTCCTACGCTACCTCTACAATTCAGGCTACGATCGGATCCAATGGGAAGCTGCAGAAGGTCTATTATGATATGCCCAGCGTTACCATGAATTTTAACGTAAAATTAGGAGGCGGAATCCAAGCTTCTCTTGCTATCCGCCTAGGCGACTGGTTCACGATCAACTGGTAAAAGCAGCGGGATTTTTATAGGCGACACAACGGAGTATTTTGCAAAATATGCAAAATACTCCGTTTTTATAATATAGAGTGCATAAATAATATGATATATTAAAATAAGTATAATGCATTCTTTACAACATTCAGACGGGCTGCTATAATAAGATTCATAGACTACGCTGGTAAATCCTGCATCAAACAGCCCTCGGGCTTTTTTGAATCAATCGTGAAGGAGCGCACATGCATGAACGAAACCAAAGAACACACAGCGATTCCCACCCCTGTTTCTGGCAGGCCAAAGCTTACCAAAAAGCAGAATTTTCTGCAGGCTGTCAAATTTACGCTGTTCTCCATAAGCGCCGGAGCCATTCAGATCATCAGCTCCACCATCTGCAAAGAAGTATTTCATTGGCCGCCGATGGCCTGTTATATCACGGGCCTAGTTCTGTCTGTATTATGGAATTTCACCTTCAACCGGAAATTTACCTTTAAGTCCGCCAATAATGTCCCCATTGCTATGCTCAAGGTCGCTGGGTACTACGCCGTGTTTTCCCCGCTGTCCACCTGGTGGGTAGGCGCGCTGACCGGAATCGGCTGGAATTACTATCTGGTGCAAATTGGAACGATGCTGATCAATTTTGCGACGGAATTCCTCTTTGACCGCTTTATTGTTTTCGGAAAATCGATTAATACCAACGCTCTTGGCAAAAAAGAACAGCAAAAGCTCTTGGAAGAAAGTAAAAAATAAATGATTCGGAGGAGAACATACGACGTATGAAAAAGCTGATAAATCGTTCGCTTGCCGCATTTTTGGCGTTTTTGCTCCTTTTGGAACTTGCAGGCTGCGGCACGGAAATAAAATCCGCCAGCTTTATCACGGAGAAAAATCTGATGGAAAGCGCTTCGATGAAAGACGATGGGGCCAACAATATCTCCAATGGCAAATGGAGCGGCTCTAAAAACGGCTTTTTGGAGATTTCCTTTCCACAGGAGGTAACGCTCAACACGGTCGTCCTGCGGGAAAAGAATTCTCATATCCGCGCATTTCAAATCCAGATTCCAAGTGGAGACGGCTATAAAACCATCTATCAGAACGATAAGGTAGACGCTTACCGCTACTGCGCATTTCCGGAGGTAACAACATCTTCGCTGCGTCTCGTTGTGACGGACGGCGCCGATTTTACCTTGGAAGGCATCGAAGCCTATCGGATTACAGGCAGTAAGCCGGATCATTTCCGCGTCACCTCCTATGTCGTAACCGACAGCATCTATGATCACGCCGCTATAAGCGAGAGGCATTTCGATGTGATTACGGACGTAATCCTGTTTGGCAGCCTTTCCTTTGACAAGGATGGGAATCTTTCCTTCCAGGATAAAGAGATCAGCGGGAAGCAGGTCGGCGGACAGCAGGTCTTTGAAACGGCGCTCCGGAATATACGTGAGGCGATCGGTGAACGGGATGTCCACCTCTATGTCAATCTTCTCGGCCCTGACGCCCCATCAGAGATTGAGGACTGGAACGAATCGATGTATGCCAAGGCCGACCTGCACAAATCAGCTATGACGGGGGACAACGGCAAAAAGCTGATCCGCTCGATCACAGAGCTCCTCGAGAAATATGGCCTAGATGGCGTCTTTTTTGATTGGGAATATCCGCTGCGCAAAAAAGACTGGAAGGTTTTCGACCAGTTTATCCTCGCGCTTGACGGGGCGCTCGGCGAAAAGAAGCTTGGCATCGCCGTGCAGAGCTGGGCGCTCAAAGCCTCCAGGGAGGCCATTGAAAAAATTGATCTGGTCGAGGTGATGACCTACGATATGTTTGATGAGGATGGTTACCATGCGCCCTTCTATCCCTGCGCAGTAACAGAAATCAACGCCCTATTGAAGAAGGGCTTCCAAAAAGAACAGCTGGACTTTGGCGTTCCCTTTTATGCGCGCCCCACGGATCGGGCAGCCCAGTGGTTCGATTATCAAACAGAGGCGGAGAAACTCGGCTGGTCCGGCAACGTGGCAACCGGTCCGCAGCAGGTGACAGAATGGCAGGGCGGTACGCCCGTTCAAGTCACTGCCACCTCGCCCCGCTACTACAATGGCTGTCAAATGATCTATGACAAAACCGCTTACGCGATGGATTTCGGTCTGGGCGGGATGATGGTTTGGAACTATGCGGGAGACCTCCCCTATGAAAATCCGCTTTCCCTGTTCCGTGCGATGGAGACGGCAATCAGCCAGCGATCATAGGAGAAAAAAGGGTTAACTAACAAAATAACGCGGGCACTGGATGGCCCGCGTTATTTTGTTGCGCCTGCAATTTTATTCCACCCGTTCTAGCTTCCGCCGTTCTTCAAAAATCGCGTGCGTTTGTGCTGGCTTTTTCCCGTTCCCGCAGGTATTCCTCGCATAATGATTGATGAAACCGGCGCTTGTGGCGGTTCTTGCAAACCTACAGATCACAGTTTTCACAGATGCCTTTGATTAGAAATCCGATAAAAACGCTTCGGATATATGATAGGTGATTTCCCATTCCATAAGCGAGCATAGCGCAACCACCGCCAAGATTACACTGTTCAAATTTTTGCGTGTATTTCGCCGTGTTTTTCTGCTGCCCGTTTCATAAGATCATCGTCAAGCCCTCCTGCTGCATGGAGTACCACATTTTCAACTGAGACAGCTTCTCCAAGTCAGGTGGCCGGTTCCGTCTGCTGGGGCTGTGAGGCGCCTGTGCTTTCAGCCCCGCTGGCCGCCTGGGCTGTGCCGCTCTCCTTCGCATGCTTTTCATCCACAGCCTTTTCGCACCGTTTGAGCGTCCCGCCTTTATCATCCACTTCAAAGGAATTCTCCCGCTCCTGCAGAAGCTTCTCAAAGTCTTCTCCCTTCATGCTCTGCAGCACGTCTGTACGGTACTGGGTGAAATAGCTTCCTTCATCACCCAAAGCGTCCATCTTCTGTACCACATAAATGAAGGTGGAGAGGGTAATCACCTTCACATCCCCGTTTTTCATCGCCGCAGCCTGCTCATAAAAGCCCTTCGGATAATCCGTATTTTTGCCGTCGATCACAGAGGCGGCAAGCTCACCCCCGGCGGCACTTTTTTGAGCTTCCAAATATTGGGTATTGACCTCTTCGATTGAGGTGCCATTGCGGATATTATCCGCCATTGTATTAAACTGCTGCTTGATTTCAGCAACGCGCTCATCGCTGAGCGCCACCGGCTCTCCCACATCATTCGTGTCGGTCAGATAGCCGTTGATCGATTTAAAGACGACGAAGTGTGCAGAAAAATAAGCCTTCAGCTCCTCATCCGCTACCGGCTGCAGGCCGCCGGCCCCATAATAAGCGTCCAGCAACAGCTTCCTGCGCTCTTCATTCTCCCGCGCCTTCATCAGCGTCTGCTTGCTGATCCCCAAATTCATATAATACGTGCTGAAGAACTTCCACTGCTGATTGACCCAGGCAGATGCAGAGGCTTCCTGCTTTGTCTGCAAAGAAAGGGAAAGCTCTGCTGCCAGCGTGTTGACTGCCACATAATCCTTGCAAAGATTGACCGCATTCTCTCGCGCGTCACCCGGATAGGTCGCGGGGGAGCGCTTTACAAGATCATAGTAGTAGGTATAAATTTCGCTGCTGATCTGCGCGCCGCCGATGGAAAGCGCCGTTCTGGGGCCGCCGCAGGCGGTTAGAAGCGTAATAAACAGCGTCAGCGCCGTCACAGCGCACAGGATTCGTTTCATAGCTACCTCCATTAATCCACCGGCCAAACCGGCGCTTTACACGATACCCCTCTCGCAGGGCATGTCCACTGGCTCTGATTATACATCATCGCCGGGAAAAAGTCCACAAACGCCGCCTCCGCCCCTTTAAAAACCGTGCGGACTATGTTAGAATAATCGTATTCTGATAGAACAAATGGGGTATTCATATGCAATTCGAATTTTCTGACCGTATTTCCACCCTCCAGCCTTCCGCGATCCGTGAAATCCTGAAGGCGACCTCCCAGCCCGGCGTCATTCCCTTTGCCGCTGGCAATCCTGCCCCGGAAGCCTTTCCCGCAGACGAGGTGCGCGAGATTACGGCAAAGCTGCTCTCCGAGCGTCCGGTCGATTGCCTGCAATACGGCGTAACGGAGGGCTATTCGCCGCTTCGGGAGCGTATTGCTGCGTATATGAAAACAAAACACAAGATCGGCCGGGATTTCGACAGCCTGATCATCACCTCCGGCGCGCAGCAGGTGATGGATCTTGCGACAAAGGCGCTGTGCAATGAGGGAGACGTTGTCATTTGCGAAGCGCCCTCCTTTATTGGATCGCTCAACTGCTTTCGCTCCTATAACGCGAATCTGCGCGGCGTCCCCGTGCAGGCGGACGGCATGGATGTGGACGAGCTTGAACGAGCGCTCAAAGAGGAGAAAAACGTCCGGTTTATCTATACGATCCCAAATTTTCAGAATCCGGCAGGAGTTACAATGTCGCTTGCAAAGCGCAGGCGGGTCTATGAGCTCGCCAAGCAATACGGCGTGTTAATCATTGAAGATAACCCTTATGGCGACCTGCGCGTTGCAGGCGAACATGTCCCGGCGATTAAAAGCTTCGATGAGGACGGCATCGTCATCTATGCGGGCTCCTTCTCCAAGATCCTTTCTCCCGGTATGCGCGTGGGTTACGCGATCGCACCTGCGCCGCTGATCGCCAAGATGACCGTCGGCAAGCAGGCGGCGGACGTCCATACGCCAATGCTCTGCCAGTTGATCGTAGACGAATGGATGGCGCATTACGATATAGAGGCGCACATTCAGAAGATTTGCGGCATTTATCGCAAAAAGCTCAACCTGATGTGTGATCTGATCGACAGCGAGCTTGGCGATTTCGTCACCTACAACCGGCCGGAGGGCGGCCTGTTCATCTGGTGCGCCCTGCCTGAAAGCGTCGACATGGCAAGATTCTGCCATGTAGCAGTGGCCAACAAGGTCGCCGTCGTCCCCGGCTCCGCCTTTATGACGCATGAGAGCGATAAAACTCAATGCTTCCGTTTGAATTTCTCCACGCCCACGGACGAGGCGATCGTCAGGGGCATGCAGATTCTGGGCCAGATCAAAAAACAATTTTAAGTTTAGAAAGTGGTGACGAAACGTATGGAACAACAGCCTGAACGCAGAAAACGAATCCTGAGTGCGATCCAGCCCAGCGGCATCCCAACGCTCGGCAATTATCTGGGGGCCCTAAAAAACTGGGTCTCCATGTCAGAGGAATACGACTGCGCCTACGCGGTTGCGGATCTGCATGCGATCACGGTCCGGCAGAATCCGGCAGACCTGCGCCACCGTACGCTCGAATTATACGCCCTGCTGCTCGCCATAGGCCTCGATCCGGAGAAAAATCTTGTCTTTATCCAGAGCCAGGTGCCAACTCATGCGCAGCTTGCCTGGGTGCTCAACTGCTATACCCAGTTCGGCGAGATGTCGCGCATGACGCAGTTTAAGGATAAATCCGCACAGCATGCGGACAATGTCAACGTCGGCCTTTTCGCCTATCCGGTCCTCATGGCGGCGGACATTCTGCTCTATCAGGCGGATTTTGTCCCTGTCGGCGCGGATCAGAAGCAGCATCTGGAGATTACCCGCGATATTGCGGGCCGCTTCAACGGCATTTACGGCCATGTGTTTACGATTCCCGAGCCCTATATCGGCAAGGAGGGCGCGCGTGTGATGTCCCTGCAGGAGCCGGAGAAGAAGATGAGCAAATCCGATCCGAATGTCAACGGCTTTATCTCCATGCTCGACACGCCGGACGTCATCCTGCGGAAATGCAAGCGCGCCGTTACGGATTCCGAGGCTCGCGTGGCCTATGAAGAGGGGCGCGGCGGGATCAACAACCTCATGGGGATTTACAGCTGCTGCACCGGCAAGCCAATGGCGCAGATTGAGGCGGAATTTGAGGGCAAGGGCTATGGCGATTTTAAAATCGCGGTCGCCGAAGCGGTCATTGAAGAGCTGCGGCCCGTTCAGGAGCGTTTCCATGAATATATGGGCAATCTCGACTATATCCGCAGCTGTGCGGCAAAGGGCGCAGAAGCCGCACAGCGCATCTCCCAGCGCACGCTGGATAAGGTGATGAAAAAGGTCGGCTTTGTGCTGTAAGCTTCTGGCGGACGCCTGTTTCAGGGCTGTTCAGCGACGCTCTGTAAAACGCTGATCGGGGATAGACTCTCCGGCAAGGGTCTATTAGAATCGCGGAAGCCTTGCTTCTGGCATAATGCGCAGGCCCTTGTCCCATCATTTTTTGTGCCTGTTCTGCAGATGCAAACTAGGAGGTAGTGACGATAGCTGATTTGAATTCATGGCTTCTGTATTTGGCGTGCGCTGCGCTGGGATACCTGCTGGGTAACGTCCAGTTTGCGGTAATTATCAGCCGCCTGAAATACAAAGACGACGTGCGAAATCACGGCAGCGGCAATGCAGGCAGCACCAATATGCTGCGCGTATTCGGCCTGAGCTCCGGTCTGATCACATTCATGGGGGATCTGCTGAAAGGAATTTTTGGGGTGCTGATCGGCCGCTGGATTGCGGGCGAGGTTGGGGGTTACATTTGTGCCCTGTTTGTGGTGTTGGGTCACGATTTTCCCGTATTCTTAAGGTTTAAGGGGGGCAAGGGCGTTGCGGCGTCGCTTGGCGTGATTTGGATGATCCGCCCGCTTTATGGGTTGGCCGTCACGCTTGCCTCCGTTGTGCTGATCCTGCTGTTTCATATAATATCCGTGGCTTCGATGGCCGGTTCTGCGCTTTTTCTGCTTTTGGCGTTAATCCTTGAGTGGGGAAACTGGCCGCTTGTTGCGCTCGCTTTTCTGCTCTGGGCGCTCATCATGGTTCGCCATTGGGAAAATATCCTGCGGTTGGCACGGGGAGAGGAAAACAAGTTTTCCCTGAAGCCAAAAAACGGTGCCCCTCCAAACAGCAAAAAATAGCCGCGTGCTTTCTAAACCGGGCAGGTGCGGGGTCCCGTGCAGGCGACGTCAAGCTGGATCCCTTTGCTCCGTAGTCGCTGCATTTTATAATAAAAACGAATCACCGCAAATGCATATTGTTACATTTGCGGCGGTTTTCTTCCCGATCCAAAATAAATTACAGTCACGCCTGATCGTCCGTCTGCGAACCGCTGCCGTTAATCGGGATCGCTTCGCCCAGATACGTCGGCTCCGGCTTGACGATTGCAGTAAAGAAATCCTTAACGCGCGCCAGAAATTTCCGTGCATTGTTATAAACTGCACTGCTGTATGGCCTCGGATCGGACGCAACGCCGTATGCATCCAGCCCCAGCGCCCGTGTGACATAAACCGCACGGTAAAGGTGATATTTCTGCGTGACGATGACTACATTCTTCGCCTGGAGGACATCCCGCGCGCGGTACATCGTCTCATAGGTAGAAAATTCTGCGTGATCCATAAATACGTCGTCTGCATCAACGCCCTTCTCCACTGCGTATTTCTTCATGGCGTTGACCTCGTCAGAGTAAGCGAATCACTTTCTGAAACACACCATTTTAAGACATCTTTTTGTATTTGAGTCTCTCAAAAATCTCTCACTAAAAATATTTTGAAAAAACTAATAGTTGAAATATTAAATTTGGTATGAAAACAATATAAAACTAATTGATAAAATCGGTTAATGAGGAATTATTTAGTTTTGATTTATCCAAATGCTTATCCCAAGTTTTAACTAGCTGAGCTTTCAGAAAATCAATTAAACTATTGAGTTCAAGCTTTTCATCAAATCTTTCAAGAGCGTTATAATAGTCTTTTCTGTCCTCTTCGTAAATGGTAATGGGAGGGTGATTATGAATAAGCAAAATGTAATTCATCAAAAGCCTGCCTACTCTGCCGTTACCATCTGAAAACGGATGTATATTCTCAAACTTTGCATGAAAATATGCAGCTGCAACTAAAGCATTCTTATTATCAACATCTTCTAACTCATCAAGAAGTTCACAAATCTCTTTCTGAACATCATCGACCGATGCACCGACTTCATTCTTACCTGTTACATAATCATGGTGCCTATATTCACCTGGTCGTTCACCTATCTGATATCTTCGCTCATCATAAGTTCCGTTAGTTAAAATCATTTGAATTTCTTTAAGAAATTTTTCATCAACTATTTGCTTATTATCGAATGCAGATAACATTCTTTCATAGGCAGCCTTTGAGTTTTGGATTTCAAACAATGTTTTTGTTGAGCCTGTATATGAAGTTACACCATCTTTATCAAATACCTCACGAGTGTCGTGGTAAGTAATTTCATCATTTTCAATTTTGCCCGAATTATATGCAAAGTTAACTGAATATGAGCTTAACACAGATGCCAATTCATTAGCATTTTTTATGTTCTGCTTTTTCCAAAAGTCTAAAATAGATTCGTATGTCATGACAGCCTCCTGAATTTTATGATTATATTATACCACAATTTCTGCACAAAGTGCAGTGCATGGCGGCCGTGTAAGAGCGTCAGCTCAAATTGATGATACAATGTTCTCCAAAACAATCAAAAACTTTGATTTTTCTAATTTTTCGTGAGGTTTTATAACATAAAAATATAGAATTTTGAAAAAACTTTGAAAACAAATACAGAATATAAAAAAGATGTCGATTTGTAATTATTCACCTTGGCAATTCGGGCAGTACACACTGCTTCTACCGCCGATTACTGTTTTACAAAGTGCAGCTTTGCACACTGGACATTCATCATCATTATGACCGTAAACCTGTAAAAAAGGCGTATTGCGGTAATCTTTGCCCTTAGTTTCCAAATAATCCTCCGCCGAAATTTTATTCTTATCTATATCAAGCCCTGTTTCTTCTGCGAACGCCTGCAATTCCATATTAAGCTTTTGCCAATACAGTTTATTCCCTTTAACATAAATATCCTGATTAAGCGGCAGTAAATGAGGATATTTTTCCTTTATATATACCATAATCACAGATTTATAACTGCCTCTTAAATGAAGCTTTTCAAGCCATATCATGTTACAATGCTCCTTTGTACGCTCGATAATAGCCCGAATATTTGTTATTTCAGGAAATATAGAAGAAATAAAACGGTTGTGCGTATTCCTGATTGTTCAATTTCGCAGTGTGCCAAAACACATCAGGTTGACTTCTGCGGAGAGTGCAATGATTTTCCCTGCGAAAAAGCTGAAAATTTCCTGAAAGGGATAACATTAAGTGAATGGCATAATAATAATGAAAAAATAAGAGAATACGGAATTGAAGAGTATTATAAATATGCTGTTTCCCGTTCTCATTATCAGGCGTGGCATCAATCAATTTAATTTTCTGTTTCAATAATATATTTAGTGTTATACAAAACTGATTTTTGAATAAACTGCAGGCAAGTTTACAATTGTTTTATCAATCATTTGTATATAATTTATCTGTTT
>DAWDUP010000024.1:16615-19091 GCA_052346825.1 Candidatus Fimivicinus sp.
TATTAGAAATGAAATATGTTTTGCGATAATATCCAAAAGACAATATTCCTGAAAAATGATACTAAATATTCTTTTTACAGTGAAATATCGAATTGTGCATAAAAAGTTACGACTTTTAAAGCAAAATGATGATATATTGTTCTCGAAAGGAGATAATTTTATGGAATGGATAGACAAGATGAATGCTGCTCTTGATTACATTGAGGACAACCTGACTGAAAATATTGATTTGGAAACTGTAGCCCAAAAGGCTTGCTGTTCTTCATACAATTTTCAAAGAATGTTTTCGTTCATTACCGATATTCCATTAGCTGAATATATACGAAGGAGGCGTATGAGCGCAGCAGCATTAGAATTACAAGTATCTGATGCTAAAGTAATTGATGTAGCATTGAAATATGGATATAAATCCTCAAATTCCTTTTCAAGAGTTTTTTCAAAAGTTCACGGGATTACACCAAAAGAGGCAAAAAAATCAGGGGCTGCGTTGAAAATTTATCCTAAAATCTCTTTTCAAATTCAAATTAAAGGAGAAAAACCTATGAATTACAGAATTGAGACTAAAGAAGCGTTTGATGTTTTCGGAATTGAAACAGTTGCATCTTTATCAGGTGAAAAAAGCGCCAAAAGCCCTGCACAATTATGGAAAAAATCACATCGTAACGGTGATTATGAAAGATTATTTGAAGCTGCAGGAGATTTGCCGGATTTTCTTCCTCCGGATTTATGCAAAATACACGGTGTTGAAAACTACAGGAGAACACTTGGAAATACATTTCCGTATATGCTGTGCGCTTTTGTTTCGGAAAGTTCAAAAACCAAAGGCTATAAGGTTCAGCATATTCCTTCGCAAACCTATGCCATCTTTCCTTCGGAAAAATTCAAATGGGATGAAATATTCGAAGTTTTGGAAAATCTTCAAAAGAGATTCTATTCCGAGTGGCTGCCAACGGCCAGTTACAAAAGAATTGACGGACCGAACTTCGAAATTTACGGCGGTGATAAAGACTACGGATGGATTGAGCTGTGGTTTCCTGTTAAACGAATTAACAAAAAATAATTACAGTATTTCACTGTGATAAAGTCTTACAGCAGCTGTTTGTAAAATCATATTTAAAAGCGTTATACCTAAAAAAGCCGATGGCTGTGAGAAAATCACTTGTCATCGGCTTTTCCGTCTTATCAAAATATTACAAATACTTAAACAGATAAATTTGGGCCATATCATCCTTACCGTTTTCACAGGGATGATATCCAACGGGTGTAAAGCCATTGCATACATAAAAGGTTAATGCTCCTCTGTCGTCGTGATCATCCGGCGTGTCAGTATATAAACATTCTGCTCCGCATTCTTTTAAATGTTTTTCAGCCTCTTTGCATAAGAGTGTTCCATAACCCTGATTTCTATACTGCTCTTTAATCTCAATCATGGAAATCATTGCCTTTTTACCAAAACAATCAACATTTTCAAGGCCCTTATCGTGGACAATAAAGATAAACCCGATCGGTTTTTCATCAATATAAAGGCATAGGGCCTTCCCGCCCTGCAAATAAAGGTTAGAAATATAGTTTTTCAGCCATTTTACATGCTGAGGGTTATTTTCATCATAATGATTGCCGCACTGCACATTGGCTATTTCTTTTAAAAATGTTTTATAAAACACATTCTCTTCAAGAAATTTATATTGTATTGGCATCTCTTTTATCTCCTATAGATTTATACTCTTTGCTGATTATATTATTAATCACATCAAAAGTCAACAAAGCAAACAGTTATAGACCAATCCACAGAAAGTCGTAAAAATCTTAAAACGCCATTACCAAATAATTTTGCCAGCGATATAGAACTTGGTTAACGAAGTACCGAGCATAACGCTGAGACGCATTATTTCGACAAAAATAACGAAATGAGCGGAGAACCGTCCCCTTTGATTTGGCTTTAACTTTCTAACAGTTTCTTCCGAATCCAATACAAGCAGTAAATCTCTATCTAAATATGCATCAATAGGTTTAACTCCTATTACTTCTTCCATTTCATCTGTTACAGATATTATGTTGAGTTTGTATAACAGAAAATCCATTTCATACATATCGTCTTTTCTGTTTACAATGCTTTCGCCAACCTGCGTAAAAAACTGACTCCACTTGAAAAGCGAAATCAGTTTGTTGCCTAACATTTTATTATTCTACCATAGTCTACCCCTACTTTTGTACTGCCTGCACCACTTGGTGCAGTTCATAATATGCAGTTCCCCTACCTCAAATTTTGATGACGAACAATAATAAAGGCTAAAAATTTTTATTTGGTCTGGACTTTGGAAACAAAGTATGGTATGTGTTGTGTTGCGGAAACGCAAGGCTTCGGTTGTTGCCAACAATATTACGGTAACGGCAAGGGATTGAAAAATTCCTTGCCGTTATCTCTCGAAAGTCTCTTACCAAGTTGGAAACATTTGGCGAGTTTGTGGCCTCAATA
>DAWDUP010000025.1:0-6481 GCA_052346825.1 Candidatus Fimivicinus sp.
TTGGGCCGAAATAGACCACCTGATCCGCATCGGCAGAATTACGCACAAACGTGGCAAACAGATGCTCAACCGTATGCATGGCGCCGTTTGCCATCACAGGCTCCCGGTTTGGGCGGCGGGTACGCAGATCATAGGTATCGATATCCCCGTCCACACGGGAGAGATACATGCCGCAGGGCAGCTTAGTATGGTCGATCTGAAAGCTCAAAATTTTCTCCATTGCTCAACATTCCTTTCTCATTCTACCAGTCACTCATCCACAGGCACGCCGGTCAGGAAGGAGACTCCGCCGATCACCTCATCCAGCGCCCCATTGCATAAAAGTGCTTTCCGAAAAGCGGAGATCAAATGCAGCGCATCCTGTTTGGCGCGCTCGAACAGCTCCTCAAAGCTTTCGCAACTCACCCGCTTCGGGTCGGCAGGATACGCCCAGTCCGCTTTTTGATCATTGGTATAGTCCCAGCGTGTATCGGCCTGTGTGCGGCGCAGCATCGTCGTCAGGCAGGGGCCAAGGAACGGATAAACCGGCAGTTGTAGCAGCGTCATAAGCGGCAGCTTCCATCCATGCCTGTCCGTCAGCAGAGACTGCATGATGCGCGTATCGCAAAAAGCCTGCCGCGCCTGCGCCTGTGTCATGGGTACGTTCAGGGCTTGCCGTGCCGCAGCGGAAAGCACGCCTGCCATCGCTTCGAGTAAAGCACTGTCTGTAGAGAGGACATCCCTGGTTTCAAATTTCCGGGCGGACTTCACCTGCAGATGACGGCGCAGCATCAGCATATCAATCTCATACTCCACCCGGTTATGGACAACGCCCTTCAGATACCAGATATGGCGTGTTTTGATGATCGCATACTGCGTGGCATAAATATAGGGATGCGCAACGCGGTCAAGCGCATAATGGCACAAGAAGCCATAAATATAGGAAAGCGCCTGCTCCCTCTGAGCGCCTTCCAGCCTCCGGGCATAAGAAAGCATTGCCTCAAAGAGCACATTGGGATTTGCGCGGTGCATCCGCGAGCCGGCCGGATTGAGGCTCTTTCCCGGCATCGTCGGCAGAATCCGGTGAAAGAAGAGGACATCGGGCCCCTGTGTCCCATAATATACGGCATCCGTATCCAGCCGGATATCCGGAGCTGCCGCTTCAATCTGCGCCATCAGTTCACGGGCAAATAGATAATGAGTTGAAAAAGCGGGCATAATGACTGCACCTGTCCTTTCTTAAAGTCAATCTGCCGTCAGGAAAAATCCTTCCATACCTCGTATGGTATTTTGCATTTCAGTTCTGGATAGAGACGGTCGAAAAATGCACGAAACTGCGCTTCACTCAGCATATCCCTGCCCGGAAGTTCGTCCTCATCTGAGAAGCGCTGTGCACCTGTGCACAGCTCGTCCAACAGCAAAATCTCTTCATCGGAGAGCCCCTTAAAAGCAGAGCCATAGCAACAAAGCGCCGTCAGCTCTCCGGTGAAACGATCAGTATCATACAGGCCGCGTGCATAAGCCTCTATCAAATAATAAACCGGTTTCCCCAAATATAACCGCCCCAGTCCCTGCTCCCAGTATACAATAGCCATTTGCCAGCTGCGTTTGGATCGTTTTGATTATCCTTCTGCCACTCTCAGCATGGCGGGCCTTGCTCTGTTACTCCGCTGTCGCTTCGTAATAATAAAAATTTGAGATAAATTATAGCACGTTCCCGCACGCAGAGCAAACCACCTTCTCTTTATCGCCCATAGTCGTCCTTTAATGGTTAAAATTGTACATAATTTTTCTTAAAAATCCTTGAAATTACATGTAACACACAAAATTTGTAATCGTTTTGTAGTTTCTTTCATAGCCTTTTGTGCTATAATAACGTCAACTCAATACATTTGGCTTTCAAGAACCTTTTTGCCCTTCCGCTTAGGAGAAATCAAATGAGCTGAGAAAGGAGTGTACAGCAATGAGAAAACGCCATTTTCCCCGTCTTTTTGTCTTGTTCCTGTTAATCGTCCTTTGTGCGCTTTCTGCTTGTGGTGCTCCTGCTCCGGCCTTTGACAGATCGCAACAGGAATCCTCTGTAACCGCTTCCGCAGACGATATAGCCACCGCCATCATCCAACAGACGCCGATTGATCATATGGTGGCACTGGAATCGGAGACCATTTCGCTGCATTATGATTTTGATCTGTCTCTTCTGGACGATTATGCCGTATATATGAGCACAGTCAATACCAGCGCTGATGAAATCGCCATTTTTCACTTGAAGGAGGGCACTGACAGCCAGGTGATTATCCGCGCGCTAAACGCCTGTATTCAAATGAAGATGCGAACCTTCCAGACACTGGCTCCCAAGGAATATGAAAAGCTATCCCATGCGCTTTTGCTCTCTAACGGAGATTATATCGCCCTTCTGGTTTGTCCAAAAATTGAAACCGCCTATTCGATTCTGACTGAAAATTACCATTTCCCTGCCATGACAAATGCCGCAGCAAAAAAGGGCGCCATTCTGGCAAGAAAAGAGGATTGATTTTTTCGGATAAATGTGCTATCATATCAATCAGTGCGGGAGTAGTTCAGCGGTAGAGCGTCGGCTTCCCAAGCCGAAAGTCGCGGGTTCGAATCCCGTTTCCCGCTCCACACCTGCGGTGTGCAATTCGCGCACCGCAGGTTTTCTTATATCCAAACCTGCGGCCAGACCGTACGCTGTCCGGTCACTCCGTAGAGGTAACTACAACATGACGGCAAGCTGGACGAAGCCTTTACACGTCCGTTTGCTGTTGTTTTGAAAAAAATTAAAATTTTTTCATAAAGAAGGCATGAAAAAGTGGCAACATCTACGCTCCGTTGATTCATTCAACCGAGGCGTGTGTTGCTTTTTTTAGTCTGAAAATGATGCATATCGCCGCGCAGCCATTGGCAAAATCTCAGGGTGAGCATCATTTTTTAGCCGCTCAATGGATTTTCCGTATGAAATATGCTATGATGAAGTTAAATCAACTCCATCAGGGGCGGCTGAAAGCTGTCTTTTTATCTTTTAGAAAAAGAGGGGAATCGCATTGAAAAGAGCATTGATCGGAGGATTCGTCATCAGCGGAAAGCCTGGCTGCCAGGCGCAGAAGGCCGATATTCTTATGGAGGACGGAAAGATCTCCGCCATTGGCAAAATCGACCGCACAGGAGCCGAGGTGATGGACTGCACCGGAAAATACATCATGCCGGGGCTCATCAACATGCACGCGCACCTGTTTGGCACCGGCAAGCCCAGCAAGGCGCTCGGCGGAGGAAGCTCTCAAAAAGCCGTTTTGAAATTTGTACATACCCCGCTCGGGCAAAAGGTGCTGGATGCCATGGTCGCCTCCCACGTCCTCGCGGAGTTCGACTCCGGCGTGACAACGCTGCGCGCTGTGGGCGATTTCTGCGGCTCTGACCTGCGTATCCGCGACGCGGTGCGCGCAGGGGAGAAGCTCGGCCCACGCATGTATTGCTCTGGCACGGCGATCACTGTCCCCGGAGGCCATGGCGACGGAACCTTCGCCGAAACCGCATCCGACCCGGCCGACCTGCGGGCGCTGGTTGATGCGCACCATGCGGCGGGTGCGGATTTTATCAAAATCTGTGTGACCGGCGGCGTGATGGATGCAACGAAGAAGGGCTCGCCCGGCGAGCTAAAAATGAACCTGGAGCAGACGCGCGCCGTGTGTGACCGGGCGCATGAGCTCGGCATGAAGGTGGCCTCTCATACGGAGAGCCCGGACGGAATGCGCGTCGCCATCAAGGGCGGCGTGGATACCATTGAGCACAGCGCCGGCTTTGACGAAGCGCTGCAGGAGATTCTCCGGAATCGAAACGGCGGCGTGATTCTGACCTTCTCCCCCGCCCTGCCGCTTGCGCGCCTTTCCCCTGCGGTCACCAAACTGAACGAACTGTGCGTATACAACAGCGGGGTCGTGCTCGAGGGCATGCGCAAGGGCGGCCGCACCGCGATGGAATCCGGTATCCGTGTAGGCCTTGGCACCGATGCCTCCTGTCCGTTTGCCACACAGTACAACATGTGGCGTGAGGTCTGGTATTTCCGAAAGATGATGAATGTCCCCACGGATTACGCGATCTATACCGCTACGCTTTCCAATGCGGAAATTCTTGGCATCAGCGATATTACGGGCTCCGTAGAAACCGGTAAATATGCGGATCTTCTGATTCTCCGCTCTAACCCGCTGGACAATTTGGAATCACTGCGTGAACCATATGCGGTCGTTAAAGAAGGCAAAGTACATCTTCCAAAGCTGAAGAAGAATGAATGGATCGAACAAGAGCTCGACAGCCTCGCCGCCTCCTTATGAGGGGAAGATTGTATAACGAGTGAATATCGTACGGTGAACGCCAGCAACAGCTGACTGAATATTCTGAATTTCCATTCCGACCAGCCTGTGCCGAGAACATTTTCTGCACCGAACCAAATGATAAACAAAACGCTCAGCATGGAAATAATTTGATAGAGCGGCTGCATTGCTGAAGCCCAAAGATTGGCCTTGATCGCGTTGTGCTCATAATCTGCAAGGTGCCCCTCATAAGCGGTATCACGTTCTTCTTCACAGCTGAATACACGATATGTAATCGCTCCGGAAATACGGTCGAGTGTTGCGCTGTTTAGACGTGACGCACTGTCTTTGTAAGAGTTTGTACAGCGATGCACAATTACCTTCAGTTTTTCTGCAATTAGATAAGCAAACGGCGGGAATATGCAGGATAAAAGAGCAAGCGCCAATCGTAAACATACAGCATGGTAAGATATGCAATCATTACCACGCCCGTATCAAAAATTTCTGTTGTAAACTTGCGCATCCCCTCCGAGCAGGCATCGACATCAGAAATCGCCTTTGTCATCAGACTGCCGACACTTTCACACTCCATTTCGCTTTTGCTTTTATGTACAAGACCGGAATACAGAACCCGTTTCATGCTGCGGTTAACATTGTTGCCGAATCTGCGCACATAAAACCGCTTGACATACCGCATGGTCTGAACAAAAAGGATCGTCGCAACATAAGCTGCTGTCAAAATCAGCATATCCGAAAACACTTTGTTTCCGCCGATCATATCATACAGGCACTGAGCAAGCTGTCCTTCAAACCATGGCCCTGCAACCATGCCCGTGTTATAAAGTATGCCTGAAACCGCAACCAATACCAACGTCCATTTTTCCGTTTTAAAGTAAGAATGTATACGATCCGGCTCCTGCTTATGTTTCTTTGCCAATTCACACACGCTCCTTTCCCTCCAATAGCGCCAGTAAATCGGGAAATCCTGCACGGCTTTGTTTTTTGGATTTTTCATACAGTATCTTTAAAATGCGGGCAAAGTTTTCGCTGTCATCCTGAGACAGTCCGCCAAGCAACCATTCATAAAATACCGACTCCAAATATGCTTTGGAGTTTTTTAGCCGCTCTGCTTTTTCCGTGGCATACAACAACTGGCTGCGCTTATCATTCGGGTTTTCCTCCCGAACAAGATACCCTTTTTCCTCAAGATTGGCTGTACGACGTGCCGCTGCTCCCTTATCAATTCTCAACTCGTTTCGTACTTCAGCCTGCGTAATGCCAGGGCGATGCCTAACAAGGTGAATAAAATCAAACTCCGCTGTTCCGATTCCATCAGCTTTCATCGTCCGCACTGTGAATTTATTCACCTCACGAGCAATTTTTGTAATCTGTCTGTGTGTAATCTCCATTCTTATCATCTCTCCCAAAAAAGATGTATCTACATCCAATTTAGAGGTGTGATACTCCATCCACTTGGAATTGTCAATGTGGGCCTTCATGATGGGTAACTGTAATTGTAACATCGCCACGCCCACAGATTTTCAACTTGACCCTATGCTCGCTCATAAAAATGGACCGCGCAGTTTTACGCGGTCCATTTTATTCAGGGGTTCACAAAATGCTATGCTTTATTTCGTGACCTTTCCCGTATGCCAGATATCCCGCGCGTACTCTTCGATCGCACGGTCCGCCGCAAAACGTCCCGCACCGCTCGTATTCATCAGGGACATGCGGTTCCACTGGTCGCGATCCGCCCAGATCTGAGCCACCCGCTGCTGAGCGCGGCGGTAATCGTCGAAGTCCGCCATCACCATATAGGGATCGCTGTTCGTCAGGGAGGAGGCAATCTCCGGGAAGGATACGCCGTTGATGCCGAGCTTTATTGCGTCGACTGCGCGGCGCAGCTCGCCGTTATTGAGATAATAGCTGTTCGGATCATAGCCCTTGCGCTTGAGGTCGTTTACCTCCGGCGTGGTCATGCCGAAGAGGAACATGTTTTCATCCCCAACCGCCTCACGGATTTCGACATTCGCGCCGTCGAGCGTGCCGAGTGTCAGAGCACCGTTGAGCATCAGCTTCATGTTGCCCGTGCCGCTCGCCTCCGTACCGGCCAAGGAAATCTGCTCGCTGATATCTGCCGCAGGCATCAGGTGTTCCGCCATCGTCACATTATAATCCTC
>DAWDUP010000025.1:6491-8398 GCA_052346825.1 Candidatus Fimivicinus sp.
CCTCCATTTCGGCCACCTTGATGCGGTCTTTTACAATGGGATCATGGTTGATGACATCCGCAAGCGCGCAGATGAAGCTGATGATCTTCTTTGCCATAAAGTAGCCGGACGCGGCCTTCGCGCCGAAGAGATAGGTGCGCGGCGTGAAATCCATATCCGGGTTTTCCTTGAGCATCAGATACTGCGAAAGGATATGCAGCGCGTTGAGATGCTGCCGCTTATATTCATGCAGCCGTTTGACCTGCACGTCGAAAATTGAGGTCGGGTCGAGAACGATGCCGTTGGTCTTTTTGACCAACGCGGCGAAACGCTCTTTGTTTTCGAGCTTGACGCGGCCGATTTGATCGAGCACGGTCTTATCGTCAGCATATTCACGCAGCTTGAGCAGCTCCTCGGCATTATATACAAAGCCATCGCCGATCAGCTCGGTGATCAGTCCGCTCAGCGCCGGGTTCGACTGGCACAGCCAGCGTCGGTGGGCAATGCCGTTGGTCACGCTTTTGAACTTGAGCGGCGTGAGGCCGTAAAAATCCTGGAAAACACTGTCCTTGAGGATCTGGCTGTGGAGCGCCGAAACGCCATTGACGCTGTGGCACGTGGCGACGCACAGGTTCGCCATGCGCACCACGCCATTGGAGATGATCGCCATGCGCTCCACCCGGCCGGCATCCCCCGTCGCGCCCCAGACAAAGGCGCGGAAGCGGTTGTCGATCTCCTTGGTGATCTGGTGGATGCGCGGGATCATGCGCTGGAAGAGATCCTCCGGCCAGCATTCCAGCGCTTCGCTCATGACCGTATGGTTGGTATAGGCAAAGGTATTGGTCACGATCCGCCAGGCATCATCCCAGCCGTAGCCGCACTCATCGAGCAGGATGCGCATCAGCTCGGGGATCGCCATGGTCGGGTGGGTATCGTTGATATGGATGGCGACCTTATCCGCAAAGTTATCGAGAGACGGGTATTGCCGCAGATGACGGTGCACAATATCCTGCACGGATGCAGATACAAGGAAATACTGCTGGCGCAACCGCAGGCTCTTGCCCTCCGGATGGTTATCCGCCGGGTAGAGTACTTTGCTGATGACCTCTGCCATCGCGTTCTGCTCCATGGCTCGCATATAGTCGCCCTGATTGAAGAGCGTCATGTCGAGGCCGGGAGCTTTCGAGGTCCACAGCCGCAGTACGCTGATCCCCTTGCCATCCTTGCCGGAGACGAACATGTCGTTCGGGATTGCCATGATGGGCTTATAGTTCTTATGCTCCGTGTGGTGATAGGGGCCGTCCCATTGATCCTCAATCTCGCCCTCAAAGCGCACTTCGATGGCGCACTCCTCCTTGGGGACGAGCCAGACCTCGCCGCCGGGCAGCCAGAAATCCGGCAACTCCGTCTGCCAGCCGTCCACGATCTTCTGCTTGAAAATGCCGTATTCGTAGAGGATCGAATAACCGGTGGCAAGATACCCCTGCGTGGCAAGGCCGTCAAGGTAGCAGGCGGCAAGCCTTCCCAGGCCTCCATTGCCGAGGCCCGCGTCCGGCTCGCTGTCATAGAGGCTTTCCATCTTGATATCGTAGTCCGCAAGCGCCTGGCTGAACACCTCGGTCAGGCCAAGATTGTAAAGATTATTCTTGAGAGAACGGCCCATGAGGAATTCCATGCAGAGGTAATAGACGTGCTTTGCATTTTCCTTCTCCGCTTTTTCCACAAACTCCGTGCGGCCGTCGCTCATCATATCACGCACGATCATTGCAATGGCCTTATAAAACTGCTCATAAGAGGCCTCCTGCGGGGTTACGCCGAAAAAGTGGGAAAGCTTTGCGGTCATCAGCTCGCTTGCTTGTTCCTTAGAAAGTGTATATTTCATATGTTTCCTCCAAAAAATTTTGTTAAATAAGATTTAAAACCCACTC
>DAWDUP010000025.1:8408-17024 GCA_052346825.1 Candidatus Fimivicinus sp.
ATTTTATATGAATATTTGGATAATTTCAACTGTAAGGGATTGATTTTATTCCTCTATATTGAAGATTGCACCTATCCCCTGATCTCACTTAGTTTTGCACAAATTTCCGGGAACATACCCTGCGAATCCGATTTACACGTTTTGAGAAAAAAGCGTTTTTCCCCTTTTCCACGTTGATAATCTATAGTATAATAAATACTAAGACATCTATGCGCACTTTGAACATGCATGTCTGTTTTTCAAACAATAGAAACTTTGCTTTTCAATCGTTTTTCAGAAAGGATGTCATTTCAGGATGGAAAAGAACAGGGTCAAGCTTCAAATCTGCGGCACGGATTACTATGTCACCACGGAGGACGATGTGGAATATACCCAGTCTCTGGGTGCGCAATTGGACGAAACGATCACCGGCCTGATGCGCGAAAACGAGCGGCTCTCCCTTACCCAGGCGGCGATCCTCGCCTCTCTTGACGCGATGGACGCTTACCGCAAATCGGAGAGCAGCGCGGACAATCTCCGCTCCCAAATCCGGGAATACCTTGAGGATTCCGCACGCGCGCGCATGGAGGTGGAGGTCTCCCGCCGCGAGGTGGACCGCCTCAACCGCGAAATTCAGAACCTGCGCGCAAAGCTGGCCGAGGCCGGCAAAAAATAATGATGTGGAAATCACATTCGGCTGAAATCCTCGCCCCCGCCGGGACGATGGACGCACTTACCGCTGCGGTGCGCTGCGGGGCCGATGCCGTTTATCTGGGCGGGAAGCTGCTCAACGCGCGCCGTAATGCCGCTAATTTTGACGATGAAACGCTGAAGAGGGCAGTGTACGATTGTCATGAGCACAATGTCAAGGTGTACTTGGCGCTGAATACGCTGGTGCGGGATCAGGAGCTGCGCGACGCGGAGCACATGATCGCCCTGAGTTGCGAATGCGGTGTCGATGCCCTGATTACGCAGGATCTCGGCGTCGCTCGTTTGGTGCGGGAGTGCGCGCCTGCTATGCCCCTGCACGCATCCACGCAGATGTCTGTCCAAACGCTGGCAGGGCTTTACGAGCTCCATGACCTGGGCTTTTCCCGCGCGGTGCTGCCCCGGGAGCTGTCGTTTGCCGAAATCAGGGAGCTTGCCGCCCACTCTCCCATTGAGCTGGAAATCTTTGTTCACGGCGCGCTTTGCATGTGCGTCTCAGGCCAGTGCTACTTGAGCGCCATGCTCGGCTCCCGCTCCGGCAGCCGCGGGCTTTGCGCCCAGCCCTGCCGTCTGCCCTTCTGCGCGCCTGGCGGCACGGGGCACGACCTGAGCCTGAAGGACCTTTCCCTGATCGAACGCATCCGGGAACTCAACGAAGCCGGTGTGTTCTCCTTTAAAATTGAAGGGCGTATGAAGCGGCCGGAATATGTCGCCGCCGCTGTGACCGCCTGCCGTCAGGCGCTTGACAAGGGGGAGACGGACGAAGCGCTCTCCCGGCAGCTGCAGGCTGTCTTTTCCCGCTCCGGCTTTACGGATGGCTATTTTACCGGCAAGCGGGGCCGCGCCATGTTTGGCATTCGCGGCAAAGAGGATGTCACGGCCGCCGCTCCCGTGCTGAAAGAACTTTCCCACTTATACGAAAAGGAAAAACCGCTCATCGGCGTTTCCTTTGATTTCACGATGAAGCCAAGCATTCCGCTCACTCTAACTGCCGAAGCATGCGGAAAAATGGGAACCGCTCAATCGGATAGATTACCGGAGCCCGCCCTGACACATCCACTGACGGAAGAATCCATTGTCCGCCAGCTCTCCAAATGCGGCGGTACCCCATACTATGCGGAAACGGTCCGCTGCGACCTTGCGCCGGGGCTGAGTGTTCCCCTGTCTGCGATCAATGCGCTACGGCGCAAAGCGCTCGCGGAGCTCTCCCGCCAGCTGGGTGGGCAGGCTGAAAAATGCTTTCAGCCCGCTGCTCCGCAGACCGTTTCCGTGCATCGGACGCAGGGCCATTCCCCTGCGTTTTACGCCCGCATTTCCGAGGCTGCCCAGCTGCCCGCGGATTACAGCGCTTTTTCCTGCATTTACCTCCCGCTGCATACTCCCGCTGAAACGCTGAAGAGATTGCTAAGCGCTGGTGCTCCCATCGCTGTCGAAATTCCACGCGGCCTGTTTGGAAGGGAAGCGACCGTTTGTCAGCAGCTGAATACTGCAAGGCAGGCGGGCATAACGGCGGCCCTCGCCCACACGCTGGGTGCGGTCCGCATGGCGCGGGAAGCCGGGCTCATCGTCCACAGCGGCTTCGGGCTAAACCTGTTCAATACATGGTCGCTTGAGCAGGCCGCATCCCTGGGAATCCGCCAGGCAACGCTCTCTTTTGAGCTGACGCTCGCGCAAGCGTGCGCGCTCGGCGGAGAACTGCCTCGCGGCCTGGTTGCATATGGCAGCGTCCCGCTCATGCTCACGCGTAACTGTCCCCTTGCCAATGGGACTGCCTGTACAAGCTGTAAAAAGGACGGATTTTTGACCGACCGCAAGGGCATTGCCTTCCCCGTCTCCTGTACGGACGGGTGCAGCGAGCTCCTGAATTCCCGCCCCATCTATCTTGCGGACCGGCTCTCCGAAATCCGGGATATTGATTTCTTACTTCTGTATTTCACCCGGGAGACGTCCTGCCAATGCGCAGAGATTTTGAAGCAATATCAAAGCGGCGCGGCAGCGCCTGCAGAAGCGTTTACACGCGGGCTTTCTTACCGTGGCGTGTTCTAACTGCGCTTCCCCTGCCGTAATCTTCCTCGAGACACGCCGGGACGTAATGAACAAATATATTCGTACAATGAATTTTGCATATAGGGGGATTTGAATGATGGCAAGGGCAAATTTCCAGGTGTTAGCGTTGCCATTTATGGTCTGTGACAGCAATATCAAATATGCCATATTTTTAAGATCCGATATGAAGATTTGGCAGTTTATTGCAGGCGGCGGTGAAGATGATGAAATCCCATTAGAGGCGGCCAAAAGAGAAGCCTATGAAGAAGCAAATATTGATCATGATACACTGTTTTACGCTTTAGATACCTGTTGCAGCATTCCTGCGGAGATTTTCAGGGAGTCGGACCGAAAAAGATGGGGAGAAAATTGCTATGTTGTCCCTGAATACACTTTTGCAATCAAGATGAAAGCGGAAAACATGAAGCTTTCGCACGAGCATATAAAATATGAGTGGACAGATTATGAAACGGCAAAAAAACGACTGAGATATGACAGTAATAAAGTAGCTTTATATGAATTAGATACCAGAATAAAAAAGGGACTGCTCGGTGAGGGAAGATAGTAGGGTGATATTGATAAGCCAGTAGGGTTATGAGTATCCAATCCATCTTCAAATAGCAAAGCGAACCCGGACGCAATTCTTTGACCGCTGCGTGAAATGTTTGCCTTGCTTTGTTACTCGCTGCGCTTCGCAATCAAAAAATCCATTGTGGGAGAAAGGAACGCCAAGACGATTACTTCCGGCCAGCTGAACAGTTCGGCATCCAAAACGCAGATGGCTTGTTTGCCGCCGCCTTACAGGCGCTGGTGCTGTATCCCGGCGCACTGGATCCCATTACCGGCAGGTTTCTCGAGGAGGAAGCCTGTGTGATCGATCCCGATGAGGCTGAGAAATTCGATCAATCGTTCCCGCAAAAGGAAAAAAGCGTGATGCTGGGCCAGGCACGTTTCCTGGAGCTTGTACAGATGGTCCATGAATAAATTTCCAGATGGAAAGCATTTGTCTGTTTGAACTGAAACCAAAACGACCCATACTCTTACGCAGGAGGCACTCTATATGACAACCCTAAAAATCAAAAAAGTCCGTCCGGATGCCGTGATCCCACAGCGGGCCACGCCCGGTAGCGCAGGGCTCGACCTATGCGCCTGTATCGATGCGCCGCTCCGCCTTCCCGCACGGGGGCACGCTGTTATCCCCACCGGTATTGCAATCGGCCTGCCCGAAGGCACGGCTGGGTTCGTCTTTGCGCGCAGTGGGCTTGGTATTAAGCACGGTATTGCGCTGTCCAACAGCGTTGGCGTCATTGACGGCGATTACACGGGCGAAATTTGCGTGGGCCTGCTTAACCAGTTCGACGAGCCATATGAAATCCAGCCTGGTGAACGGATTGCGCAGCTCGTCATCCTTCCCGTCTGCTGCCCCCCCATTGAAACAGTGGGCAGCCTTGCACAAACGCAGCGCGGCGATGGCGGCTTCGGTTCTACTGGGAGATAGCGTTCCGGGGAAAAGAAAGTAGGTTGAATGATTCGCCTTACTGAAAATTAAAACAAGATTAATCCCATAAAATAAAGTTGATACCACTGATATTGTGAATGGAGAACCATTATGAAGCTGATTCTTGCCTCCGCTTCTCCGCGACGCCGGGAAATCCTGTCGAACGCAGGCTATTTCTTCTGGGTACGCCCCGCTGATATGGAGGAGCATTTTGACCCCACCCTCCCCGTTGACAAAGCTGTGGAAGCGCTTGCCGGGCAAAAGGCAGACTGTGTTGTCCAAAACGCCGCGGCGGATGAAATTGTCCTCGCTGCGGACACGATCGTCGTACGCGACGGCCTCGTCCTCGGCAAGCCGAAGAGTGAAGCGGACGCCTTTTCCATGCTTCGTTCTCTCGCTGGGCGCAGCCACACGGTCTATACGGGCGTATGCATCGCGCTCCCCGGGGAAAACGGCAGGCGCGAGACCTTTTCCTGCGCTTCCAATGTGCGCTTTTATCCGCTGCCCGACGATACAATCCGGCGTTATATTGCCACGGGCGAGCCGATGGACAAGGCCGGCGCATACGGCATTCAGGGCTATGGCTGCGTGCTGGTGGAGGGCATCGAGGGTGATTATTTCAACGTGATGGGCCTGCCCATTGCGCAAACAGCCCGATATCTTTCCCAATATGGGGTAATGGGTACTGTTCTGTAGGAGTGCACCATATTCGCCCCGCCCGGTCGGACGGTAATGCGATGGAAAAACGTGCGGAGTATCTAATTTCGCCAGAAAATAAGGAGAAAACAGGCGAAAAACTGCACAGGTTTTTTCCATTTGCGGTTGAGAAAGTTTTCAATTAAGGTTATAATAATATACGTTATGGGTGCAGCCGGGTTTCGGCGCCCCGCTTGGAAAGGAGTTTAAACGCCATGTTATTTTCGCAGGATATCGGCATCGACCTTGGCACTGCAAACACACTCGTATTTGTAAAAGGTAAAGGGATCGTCACCCGCGAGCCTTCCGTGGTTGCGGTAGACGTCCGTTCTAATCCGAACCGCGTTGTGGCGGTCGGTATTGAAGCAAAAGAAATGATCGGCCGTACCCCCGGCTCCATCATTGCAGTCCGCCCCCTGAAGGACGGCGTGATCGCCGACTTCGACATCACCTCCGATATGCTCAAAGAGTTCATCCGCCGCGCCACGAGCGGCTCTCCGTTCAACCGTGCCCGCGTGATGATTTGCATTCCCTCCGGCGTTACCGAGGTGGAAAAGCGCGCAGTCCATGACGCAGCACGCAGCGCGGGCGCCAAATATGTCAGCCTCATCGACGAGCCGATGGCTGCTGCAATCGGCGCGGGCCTTCCGGTCAGCGAAGCGACGGGCAGCATGGTCGTCGACATCGGCGGCGGCACGTCCGAGGTTGCAGTCATCTCCCTGGGCGATATCGTTACCTCCCGCTCCGCGCGTATTGCGGGCGATAATTTTGACGAGGCGATCATTTCTTATATCAAAAAGAAATATAATCTTCTTGTCGGTGAGCGCACCGCTGAAGAGATCAAGATCAAAATCGGTTCCGCCTATCCGTATGAGGGCGAGGGTACGATGGACGTCAAGGGCCGCAACCTGATGGATGGCCTGCCGAAGAATATTGAGGTAAGCTCCGAGGAGATTCGGGAGGCGCTGGCCGACCCGGTCAACCAGATCCTCGACGCGATCCGTGCAACGCTGGAAAAAACACCGCCCGAGCTCTCCGCAGACATCATCGACCACGGCATTATGCTCACTGGCGGCGGCGCGCTTCTGCGCGGCCTTGACCGCCTGATCGCGGTCGAGACAAAGATGCCTGTCCATGTGGCAGAAAATCCGCTGGACTGCGTGGTTGACGGCACCGGCATGTGCCTGGAATCCGATGTGCTGGGCATCACTGGCACTCGGGACTATAACTGAGCCTTTGCACCCCGTCAAACTTGATCAGAAGGCAGGCGAGGACTTTTTATGCGACGATTCTTTCACAGCAAGCGCTTTAAGGTTTTGCTCGGCATCCTTGCCGCGCTGATCGTTGGAATTATCATTGCGGCGGCCTCCCACGGCGGAGCGTCGCCTTCTTCCTCTTTACTGGGTACGATTTTCTCCCCCATTCAGCGGCTCTCCGCCTATGTATCTGAGAAAATCGGAGATTTTTCCGGCGGATTTATCTCCGCGAATACTTATGCTAAGGAAATCGACGAGCTGAAAAAGCAGATTGCCGATTACCAGAAGAAGCTGGTCGATTACGATCAGATGAAGCGGCAGATTTCGTCCTACGAATCTGTCCTGGGTGTTAAGGAATCCCATCAGGACTGGGAGATGACGCCTGCCACCATCATTGCGCGCGACTCGGCGGACCTGTTCTATTCTTTCACGCTTAACAAGGGTTCCTCCGACGGGATTGAGGTCAACGATCCCGTGATCTCCGGCCAATACCTGGTCGGCCGCGTGGAACGCGTCTGGAGCACCGGCTGCACAGTAAAAACCATTCTCGATCCCTCGGTCAATGTCAGTGCTGAGGAATCCAATACCAATGAACAGGGCGTCCTCAGCACAGACATCGCGCTTTCCCGCGAGGGGAAATGCCGGCTGACTGGCTTGGAGCGCACGACTGTCATTTCCAAAGGCGGTATTGTCCAGACCTCCGGCGCGGGTGAATTTTTCCCGCAGGGCATCCTCATCGGTACCGTAGAGGATGTCAAAAACAATACGTATGATATTTCTGCTTACGCGGTTGTAAAGCCTGGCATTGACATTGGCGCAGTCCACGACGTCTTTATCATCACCGCCTTTGCGGGGCAAAAGGCGGCGGATGAGAGGCAGGATGCTTCCGGCAACAGCGCGCAATAATCGATGATCCGCATTGTCCAAAAAGGCAGAGAAACCCTTTATGAAAGGCGGGATCCAGCGGATGATCAAAAAGGAAAAAAAGCAGGTCTATCTGCGGTGGGGCATCCTCGCTGTTATCATCCTGTTCGTTTCCCTGCTGCAGAATACTGGCGGCCTGCTGCCGAAAATCTATGGCGTCAGCGCGATGCCGCTGATTCCACTTGTCGTCTGCATCGCCATGTTTGAGCGTGAAATGGCTGGCGCATGCTTTGGGATGTTCGCCGGCATGCTCTGGGATGCGGTCGGCGCGTGGGGAGATGGCTTTCACGCAGTTGTGCTGCTCATCATTGGCTGTGTCTGCGGCCTACTTCTGCACTATCTGATGCGGGTCAATTTCATCACAGCGCTGCTTTTGTCCGCATGCGCTGCGTTGCTCCACAATCTCCTTTATTGGCTGGTTTTTCTGGCGATTCCCGGCTATGCGGGCGCTCTGAGCGCATTGCTCCGCTTTTACCTTCCCGCGAGTCTGTACGACCTTGTCTTTCTGCCGCTGTTTTTCTTCCCCCTGCGCGCGCTCGGCAGAAAGTTAAAAAATCCGCTATCGACAAATGAAGAGCCGTCTGTTATCCTATAACTGGCGGTTTTATGGCAATGATGTTATTTCTGACACAGCAGTTTCTAACCGCTGTGTCTTTTCCGATTTTAGGTGGAAGAAGTTTGCAGGAGGCATGCGTTCGACGCAACCACTCAAACGATAAAGCTTCCCGGATTACAAGAAAGGATGGGCTTTTCTGATGAATCAGGACAAACGTACTTCCCGCGTTGTTATCGCCGTCTGTCTGCTGGGCGTTTTCCTGCTGCTCTTTGCAGGCCGCCTTGTCCAGCTGCAGCTCGTCAACGGCGCAAAATATGCCGAACAGAGCCAATCCATCAGCTCCGCCAGCACACGGGTAGAAGCAGCGCGCGGTGAAATTCTGGACCGCAACGGCAATCCCCTCGTAACCAACCGGCAGGGAAATTCCATCGTTTTTACAGCAGAGCAATTCCCAGCTGATAATAAAGATGAAATCGAGCAGCGCAATGGGATTGTTATCAGCCTGATCGAGCTGCTGGAATCCAAGGGAGAAAAGTGGATCGACAATCTTCCGCTCATCTTTGATGCAAACGGTAAAATCGCCTTCCCGGAGGATCGGGATAGAGACGTGGCCTACCTGAAGTCCGACGAGATCCTGCACGTCAACAGCTATGCTACCGCGCAGAATTGCCTGGACGCACTCATTGAAAAATACAGCCTTCAGAAATATACGCCGGAGCAGGCACGCAAGATATCCTCTGTTTATTATGAGATGCACCGTCTGATGTTCAGTAAGCGCACGCCCTACACTTTTGCGGAAGACGTATCCACTCAGACGGTTGCGGAGATCAAGGAGAAGAGCGATTTTTACCGGGGCGTTGAAATTGAGGTGGTACCGTACCGCGAATATGTCGACGGGACGCTCGCCCCGCACATCCTCGGTATGGTCGGCGCGATCAGCGAGAGCGAATATG
>DAWDUP010000025.1:17034-18494 GCA_052346825.1 Candidatus Fimivicinus sp.
TAAGGCCAAGGGCTATCTCCAGAGCGATACCATCGGCAAAAATGGGATCGAAAAGGCAATGGAGGAATACCTGCGCGGCACGGACGGCGTAAAACGCACCACGACGGACGACGATGGCAATGTAACCACGGAATACGTCCAGGAGCCGGAGCAGGGCCACACCGTCGTGCTCACGATCGATAAGAACCTTCAGAAGGTTGCAAACGAATCCCTTGCAAAACGGATCGCGGAGCTCAAGGCAGAGGAGCCTTCCCTCCCCTTCTGCGGTGCTGCGGTCGTTATCGACGTCCACACGGGAGAGGTCCTCGCCGCTGTATCCAATCCGACCTATGATATCTCCACCTATAGCAAAAATTATGCGGCATTATCCAAGGCGGAAAACGCGCCCTTATGGAACCGCGCCATGATGAGCACTTATGAGCCAGGCTCTACCATGAAGCCCGGCATTGCCGTCACAGGCTTGGAGGAGGGTGTTTTTAACGCAAACACCACCTATTACTGCGGCGGGCGCGGCGGATATCAGAGATATCGGGAATTGAAGCTCGGCTGCAGTACGGGCACGCACCACAACATCAGCGTCGTTCATGCAATTGAGGTTTCCTGCAACAATTTCTTCTTTGAAGCCGGTTATCAGATCGGGATTGAGAAAATGAATGAGTATTCCCGTAAATTTGGCCTTGGACAGCCGACGGGTATCGAGATTGCAGAAGAAACCGGCACACTGGCTACGCCAGAATATGCGGAATCCATCAACATGCCATGGCGTCCCGGCGATACGGTACAGTACGCCATCGGCCAGTCCTATAACCTGTTTACCCCTTTGCAGATCGCCAACTATGCCGCAACCCTCGCCAACGGCGGCACCCGTTATGAAACGCATCTGGTCAAGTCTATCAAATCCTACGACTACAGTAAAACCGTGTTGGAAAAAGAGCCTGTCGTCGCGGCAAACCTAAATATCAGCCAGTCGACCCTGGATCTGGTCCACGAGGGGATGCGCCGCGTCGGCGACGGAAGCGGTTTCTGCGCACGATCCTTTTCCAAGATCAAAAACGGCATCAAGGCCGCTGCAAAAACCGGCACCTCTCAGGTGAAACGCAAAATCAACGGGCAGTGGCAGAATGGCAATAACGGTGTCCTCATCACCTATGCGCCCTATGACGATCCGGAGATTGCGATCGGTATCGTGATCGAATGCGGCGACACCGGCGTGGACTGCGCGCCGGTCGCGGCAGATATCTATAATCAATATTTCTCTGGCAGCGAGAGTTCCATGGATCTACCACAGGAGGGCAATACGCTATTGAAATAAAATCGCTGAGAAAGGAGAGGACAATCGCATGGCGCAAAAAACAGTGATCGTCTCCGGCAAGGGAGGCGCCGGAAAATCCTCCCTGGCCGCCGGGCTCGGCGGTGCTCTTGCCGGTATGGGCAAACGGGTCCTTCTGATCGACGGCGAT
>DAWDUP010000026.1:0-2947 GCA_052346825.1 Candidatus Fimivicinus sp.
GCTGCGCCCAGTGCGACCACCAGAGTTGCCAGAACGATTTGCCTTTTTCCAATCATCATACTCATGTTTATAATCATCCTTTCCATGCGAGGTGTTTGATAAATTTATTACGAGCGCAGCGAGTAACAAAGCAGAGCTCGTTCTTACTACGCGGACATAAGGGACCAAACTCGTTTTTTGCTCTTCAAGTGCTCACCCAGCTATTGGCTTTTTCTATTTTTCATCTTTATAATCATCCTTTCCATTTAAAATACCATCTTAGTCTGCCATCCGGGCAATACTGACGCGTGAAGCCCCGATATCCAGCACTGCGGTAACGGCCTGCGTGATACGTTGCTGGACATAGGCGGAATCACCGCCCTCACACACAATGGCAACCCCGCGGATTTTCGGCTGGATCACCTTGATGACCAACCCCTCGTCCCGGCTGCCGTTTGACTGCAGGATAATATATTCGCTTTCTCTACTGTCCTTTTCGTTAACCTCCATCCCCCCTGTTTTTTCTTCGCTGCTGCGTTCGTTTGACTGCTTTTCATCTGCGGCATAGACGGATTCCACGCCATTTTCCAGCGTCACCATCACCTTTGTTTTGCCCGCGCCGCTGATAGAAGATACAATATTCGTCAGTCTTTTCTCAATGTCTTCTGCGTAGCTGTATTCTGTTTGGGTGGTTTCTGGTGGAGACTGCGTCTCCTGTTTTTGTGGTAGATGGATCAGCTCAGAGGCCAAGAGCAGCAGGATGCCTGCCAACCCGACGAAGACAATAATGGTGAGCTTTTTATCCGCTTTCATTGCCTCGACAAGCTTTTCGCCCTTTTCACGAATGTGTTTCATATCCGTCCATTCCTTTTTTACAATATGAATTTTGCCTAAGGCTCATCGAGCTCAATGGTCACAGGACATCCGAGCGTTTGCTCCAATTTTTCTTGAATAAAGCGTTCTTTTCCCTCCTGTGTATGCGGCAAAAAAATTTTGAGCTCTGTTATAGATATGATGGAATCGTCTGCAATATCCATGTCCACCTGAATTTCCGCTCCGGTTATTCCAATTTCTATAAGCGCCTGCTGCGCTTTTTCCTCGATCTCACGGCGCGCCTGTTCCGCCAAGGAGAGGTTTACTTTTTCCAGCGCTGCTTCCATCTGGACCTCTGCGTTGCCAGAATCCAATACAGGCATTGTGAGCGTGATTCCCTTTCCCGACAGAAAAGGAGAAAGGATTGCCGATAAAAGAAAAAGCGCGATCATCACCCGCATCGCTTTCTCCGTTGCGCCCTTCGGAGAAAGCGCATGCACCAGCAGGGCGCCCACAGCGCTGAAAACGATACACAATGCCCAGCTTTGCAGGGCCTCCATTGCCATTCCCCCTTTACGTACCGGATTTCACAGAAAGCATAATTGCCGTGGAGATAATGAGCAGAACCGCATTGAATAACAGGATCACGCCCAGGATCACGAGCGCGGATGCAATGCTACGTAACAGTGCAGCCGCCTTGCCCTGTCCAAACAGATCGGCTCCCATGGCGCACAGGTTCAGCGTCAACAGCCATAAAAGCAGCTCCGCAAAGACCGGAAGGGCGATCAGCAATACCGCCAGGATTCCAAACGCGCCAACTGCTCCGCGCACCAGGCTCAGGGAACTGATGATCGAACCAAGTGCATCGCTGACCGCACCGCCGACAACGGGAACAAAACTTCCAATCAGAAATTTGGCTCCTTTTGTGGCTGCACTGTCGGCTGTCCCCGCCAAAAGGCCCTTTAAAGATAAGAGGCCGACGAATACAGTGGACAGGAAGCCGAGCGTTACGGTCACCGTCTTTTTAATTGTATTGGAAATGCCGCCGAAATCAAAAACAGGAGAAAGTGCGCTGATCATACTGAAGGCCAGCAAAATCCCGATAGATGGCTTCAAAAAATAAGAGGAAAATTGTGCTATACCCTGTGCAAATCCGAACAAAAGCGTCTGAGAGCTCAGGGCAAGCGCAGGATTTCCACTTGCGGCAACGATTGCAGCGTAGACGGGAATAAAGGACAGCATAAAATTGCTGCTCAGGCTGATCGCTGCACAGGTATGGGAGAGGCATTCTATCACGTGGGGCAGCAGAACGATTGAGAAAAACAGCGCAGAGGTCAGGGCCATTACCTTGCTGGTCCGGCTGCTTGTGCTATTCTGAAAAGACTCAAAAACGGCGAGCAGGATCAGAATGCCCAAAATCTGCAGTGCCGCTTTCAGCGGATTTTCCAGCTTACCCCGCATTAAATTGAGAAACATTTCTCCCAAAGCGCGCGGCGATGTATTGAATAAGGAGCTAAAATCGATTTCTGCAATGCCAAGCTCCTCAAACAGCGCACGAGTTTCCTGCGGCAAATCTTCAAACAGCTCTGCCGCACCCGCAGCATCACTCTGTTTCGCTGATACGGGGAGGATCAAAAGTGTGAAATAAAACAGTACAAGCGCTAAAATTTGAATCCTTTTCATAAATCCTTATCCTTTTATCAGTCCGGCGGAAAGCTGAATCATCGCCTTTACAAGGGGCAGGCAAAGCAAAAGGATTGTCACTTTTCCGGCAAGCTCCACCTTATTGGAAAGCGCGGTTTCCCCGCTGTCGCGGCATGCATCCGCCGCAAGCTGTGTGAGAATCGCCACTCCCAGCGCCTTGAGCAGCAGCGTGAGATATCCTGTATCGATTCCTGAGCCGTCAATCAGCTCTCTGATTGCATTTATGAGATCTCCCATTGCCGAAGCGACAAGCAATAAAATCAAGACGGATGCTGCGAGCTGAACGACGATTGCATATTCCGGCTTATATTGCT
This sequence comes from Candidatus Fimivicinus sp., assembly GCA_052346825.1. GTDB lineage: Bacteria > Bacillota > Clostridia > Oscillospirales > Acutalibacteraceae > Fimivicinus. The sequence continues at coordinate 2,811 of DAWDUP010000026.1, forward strand.
TTAAAACGGCGCACAGCAGTGCACACACGATCGCAATTGCAACAATTTTTATAATCTCCATAACGCTATAACCCGAAGATCGATTTGATATAGTTAAACAGATTCCCAATCTGCGGCACGATCATCATCAAAACGAC
>DAWDUP010000026.1:2957-4761 GCA_052346825.1 Candidatus Fimivicinus sp.
TTCCTCGCGCCCTGAACGGGTAAGCAGCTGGTTCAGAACGGCAACAATAATGCCGATCGCAGCAATTTTAAAAATAAAATTCACGTCCATTGCCGATTATCCTACCTTTCACAGAATCTGAATACGCTTGGTGGACAAAACTGTATGCTGTAGGTCAGTCTCTATTTTTACTCTATAAAAAGAGGATCCATGCCAGCAGACCGCCCAAAACGCCGAGGCTCATGTATAGCTTTGCATATTTGCTTTTCCATTCCCGTGCCTGCACGAGCCTTTCTTCAAAAAGCCGGACGTAAAGCTGGCAAAGGCTGATTTGCCCATTGAGGTCTGTGGTACCCAATTGGGAGCCAAAGGCAAGCAGCAGCCCAATGTCCTCCCGACGCAGCGGACCAGCCGCGGAGCGTTTTTTCAATGATGCGCTCCAAGCCTGCGGAAACGGGATCTCCTGTTCACACATCCGGTTGCATACATGCAGAAAAGGCAGCTCGGAAAATTCACCACGTAGCGTTAAACGGTGCAGCAGCTCCCGCACAGGCGTCCGGCAATAGGAGAGCTCGTTTTGCACCGCATTGAGCAGCAGGAGCACCTGCTCCAGCGCACGAATCCTCCGGATAGCTGCCGCGCTATAATACTGTCCCGTCCAGATGCAGGCGACCAGAATGCAGCACATCCCCACATATTTCATCGATCAGTTCCTCCGCCCTGTAGATTTGTGAAATCCGGCCGGGCAGCCCTCCTCCGGCAAGCAATACGACATGATCGAAGGCGCCGGTTTCCAAAAGCCGCCGCGCCTGCGGGCGGCGCAGCAAATCCTCCCGTGTTGCCGCATGAATGCTGGCAATGAATGTTACGCCTGCATTAACGCCGGCCTCGATTGCCTGTATCTCCTCCATATTACCAACCTCATCGCAGATGATCACCTCCGGTGAAAGGCTGCGCAGGGCGGTCAGAATGGCCTCCCCCTTCGGATATCCGCTTAAAATGTCACAGTTATATCCCAGGTCGTTCTGCGCCACGCCCTCATACACGGCCGCAATTTCCTCACGTTCGTCTACTACCGCCACCCGATGGCTTTCACAGCCGCTCCCGATTGAAAGCTGGCGTGCCAGATCGCGAAGGAGCGTTGTTTTTCCACTGCCCGGCCCTCCTGCCAGCAGGACGCTGGAAATCTCTTTGCGGAACAATCTCCCGATTAGCGCATCCGCCGCGCCGATCACCTGCCGTGCAATGCGCAGATTGATCGATGCGATATCATGTACCGCTTTTGTCTTCCCGTTTTCACATACCGCAGTGCCACAAATCCCGGCACGATGGCCGCCCGGCAGCGTAATATAGCCGCTGCGGATGCTATCCTGATAGCTATGTACCGAATAACCGCAGATTGCATGAAAACATTCTGTCACCTCTTCATGGCTGATCCGCACGGCGGCCGAAGACAGTATGTAGCTGACCCGCCCCATTTCACTGACAAAGCACGTCCCATTCAATCCGATCAATAAGATCGGCTGACAGCTTCTCAGACGGATCTCCTGAATCTGTGATTTGATCTGTTCTGGGATGCGGCTGAGAATTTCCCGGATATGTGGGCATAAAATGGAGATGACCTGTTCATAAGAGGCTGTCCCTTTCTCCTTCATTTTGGTTCCTTCCTTTCTCACGAGTAACATTCCTTCACAGCGTGCTACACTTTTATCAATATGAGTTCTTGTCCTGAAATAGAACACATGTTTCCACCCGTCCTTTTGCCAAATATATATGCTGCAGACCAGAAGTCCATACGAAAAGGAGCCGTTACACAATCCTCATT
>DAWDUP010000026.1:4771-7988 GCA_052346825.1 Candidatus Fimivicinus sp.
AAATCCAAATATTTGGTGCAGTCGTGGAGGATGCCCGCCTTCCGCGCCTTTTCCATCGCGAACCCATGCTTTGTTACGGTCTGTTTGTAAGGTTATTTTTTCTCAATGTGTCCTTTCGGCCACTTCAGATTTTTTTGAAGGCAAAGGCAGCGCTCCTGCACGCAAGAGAAGCCCAATGCCGCCGCAATATTGATCACCGGAATCAAAAAAAGCAGATATCGCGCTTTGCCTTCCCAAACCAGCAAAAATAAGACGACACCGATCAACATCATCGCACTTAACCGGAAGATCCAACCATCCGGTTTCCACGCCAAGAGGAAGATGCCTGCAATGAGGGAAAAAAGAATCACGGACTGAAACGCCTGTTCGCAAGCAAGATACCATTTGATCAGAGGGCTATGATAGGATTCCAATGCCTGGTAATGGAAGATCGGATTTTGCGCCAGCTTTCCGGTAGCCTGATAATTTCCGGTACAAAGCATCATCTCCAGCTTATCCAAAAGGAAACGGAGATATCCTGCTGTGCCATCCATATGGATGCGCTCTTCAAACCGTGCAGCGGTCTGCTTTTCGCGTTCCTCATAGCTCGGGATAGAGCGCGTAAACTGGTCGTCGTCCGCATAATATCCTCCGATGGTTTCACGGTTCGCCCCCATCATAAACCAATGCGTCATCGGATACGTATAGCGGTCGTCATGCAAATTCCCGTATCCAGCCGCTTTTGCAGCGAGGCTGGTGCCTGCCGCTGCAATTAGAAAGCCAACTAACAGCAAAAGGATGGTGATGCCCTTTTTAATCGCCGGACGACACAGGAAGTCAGCCGAAACATTGGTGCCTTTTTGCTGCTCTGTCCGATCAAAAAGCACAAACAAAATCAAAGCAATCAGTCCAATTGCTGCAATGGATTTGATGCGCAGCCCCAGTCCTGCCATTAACCCGCTGCCGATATACAGCGCGATTTTCCGGATTTTTTGCCGGCGGGTAACAAACGGCGTTCTGCGCGCATACAGCCAGAGCGCAAGCGTCCAGACCGGGAAAGGGAGCGCCAGCGTATCAGTATAGCAAATTGGCGCATAAAGGAAAAGCGGGACGCTGCACAGGCACAGCAAAAGGATTTTTAATCCGAAGCGCCTGCCGCTGAAGAGCTTTCCACAGAAAAATGCCCCATAGAGGGCAAGTAGAATATGAACGGTATTGAGCACATAGCTTACCCCGCAAGCTGCCGCCATTGTCCGCACATGAACCAGCTTCATAAAAAGGGTCATATACAATAAAGGATAAATCTGAAATGGATAACGCGAAAAATAGATTGAGTCTGTCAATACGCCATCTCTGGAGAGTTCCAGGGCCGACCGCAATAACACACCATAATCCCATGCTGGTGCAATGGAAAACAGCGCGATACATAGAATACACAATGCGCAGGCCAACACCATCAGCAGGATAATTGCCTTTTTCAAATGCTGTTGATTCAGCCGGTCAACCAGAAGAAAAAGCATCCAAAGCACGAATCCGGCTACCAGCATAGCCGCCACAGCGGAAAGGCCGTATAACATATTTCTGTCCCACCATTGACGAAGCGTAACATCCGGGAATAAAATCCGGAACAGCGCATACCCAAAGATGAGCGCGCCAACCAAGCAAATGGCCCACCGATAGCAAAAGGATAGAGGATGCCGGCGCTCCCTCTGCTTGTCGGACATGTTGTCCAATGTATACTGCATCTTTTTCTCCCCAATCTATTCTTCCTGATTTTCATTATGACATAGGCAAAAAGAAAAAGCAACCTGTACCGATGAAACCCGAATGCGGCATAATGGCTTACGATCTGAGCTCCCGCCTCACAATACATAGCGTTCACCGAGGCGGTGCTGGCCTGATTTTCAGCTGAATTTGCTTTTTTCATTTGAAATGGCTATAATACTCCTAAACGTTTTCAAAATCGTGTGAAAACACCTTCTGTCCCTTGCCAGTTTCGGAAAGGGAGTTGATTGAAAACAAAACAAACGGATGATGAGGTGTGTTGATATGCATGACGGGAAGAAGTCGCCTGCAAAGACAAAAAAGCCAAGCAAGGCTATGATCGCAGTAATCGCCGTCGTTCTTGTGCTTTTGCTGCTGGTTATCATCGGGGTTGTCGTCGGCAACCACTATTTGAATAAAGTCACGATCGAGCCGGAGGATCCCAGCGAACGCACTACATTGCAGGTCGATCCGGAAGTCAAGGAAGAGGAGAACAATCTTAAGAACAAGATTCCGCAAAAATACGTCCAAGATTTTGACACGGCAGATGAGGCGATTGCCAAAAATATAAAAAATGGAACCATCTGGTACCATAAAGATGTATATAATCTTCTGCTGATCGGAAGCGATACACGCAATCCGCAATACTATTCGCGTTCCGATTCCATGATATTGATCTCCGTTAATAAGCAGAACCAGCAGGTTAAAATGGTCTCCCTGCTGCGTGCAGCTTATGTCAATATTCCTGGGCATGGAAATGCCAGGCTGAACGCGGCCTATTCATACGGTGGCCCTCAGCTTCTGATCGATACGATCGAACAAAACTATAAAATTCATATTGATCATTATATCAGCGTCGACTTTACCGCCTTCCAGAAAATCGTCGATATCCTCGGCGGAATCGATATGCAGCTGACGGATGCAGAGGCCAAAGCATTGGCCGGCGATTTTGCCGCGGCAGGGCTGGCGATCCCCAACGGCGCCGGAAAATATCACATGGACGGCGCCACCACCCTCAAATATGTCCGCTTGCGCAGCATCGACTCCGACCGAAATCGGACACAGCGCCAGCGAAATGTTTTGAATGTGATCATCAGCAAGGCAAAATCCATGGGGATCAACGAAGGACTTCAGCTGCTGGATGAAATTCTGCCGCTTGTAAAAACGGATATGAGCAAATCTACCATTGTATCGCAGGCTGCAAACGCGATGCGCTATCTCAAATGGAATATTACGCAGGATACCATCCCGCATACCTATCCCAAGCTGGTTAATATCGACGGCACGGAGGTCCTGCTGCTTGACTGGGATCAGACCGTCAGCTATATTCACAAGCTTTTATATCCGGGCCTGCAGCCCCAGAAAATACCTGCCTGATTATTTTTCAATGCGGATTGCCCCGAGCTGTTGATCGCAGCCCGGGGCAATTTAGCATCGGTAAACAAGGGGAAACAGCGCCGCCCGGCAGCTGCAA
>DAWDUP010000026.1:7998-18302 GCA_052346825.1 Candidatus Fimivicinus sp.
TGCGGCCTTGTAAACCTGCCCCTGCGGGCGCCGGAGCGGTCCTTTGGCGTTTTGGGGCAATGCCGGGGCATTTGGCAAGGCAGACGACGACGCCTTCCCTGCCGGAAGGCGAGGAGGGTCACGCCGGCAGAGGCCTCGGCATCGTCCTCAAAACCGTTGTTGCCCCTGTTCACCGACGCTAACGTTTCATGCGGACAAATCCGCGTTCCAAACGAAATATTTCTCAGTGAATCTGGCACACTAATAGAAGCGGATGATCTCAATCAGAGAAAGATGATCCGTAGAAATATTCGTGATATTTTTCTCCCCTAAAACGGCCAGAAGAATGGAGGATCTGCCCCTTTATGAATCCATGGCTTACCGCTCTCGGTGGTTTTTTTGTCGGAATCGTCAACAGCCTTCTGGGAGCAGGCGGCGGCATGCTCGCCGTCCCGCTTTTGCAGAAATCAAATTTGACCCAAACGCAGGCGCACGCGAGCTCCATCGCAGTTATTTTTCCGCTTTCCCTGCTCAGCGCAATCCTCTATATCAGCTCCGGGAAGGTAGCACTGACACAGGCACTCCCCTATTTTCCCGTGGCTGTCATAGGGGCCGTAGCGGGATCTCTGCTGCTACCGCATATCCCAGAGAAATGGCTACGCAGGATTTTTGGAATCTTCATGCTTTGGGCGGGCGTCAGGATGGTGATGAGATGAGCTGGATCGATCAGCTTGCAGGCCTTTTTTCCGCAGTGGCGGGAGCACTGGGGCTTGGCGGGGGCGGCGTGCTGGTGCTCTATCTCACGCTCGGCATGCATATGCCGCAGCTGAAGGCGCAAGGGATTAATCTTCTTTTTTTTCTGCCCTGTGCGCTCGTCTCTATCCTGATGAACTGGAAGAAAAAGCTGATTCATTGGAAAAGCGTCATTCCCATGGCGCTGGGAGGGCTTGCCGGCGTCGGGCTGGGGACCTGGCTCGCCGGGATGATGAAAGGTGAATGGCTGGGAAAGATATTCGGCGGATTCCTCCTGATCGTAGGGCTGATCGAATTGTTTGGCAAGCCAAAAAAAGCAAAAAAATCTTAAAACGCACGCTGCCCTAATCCGGCACAGCGTGCGTTTTCCGATAATCGATATAGTCCTGCAGGATCATAACGGCGGATACTGCGTCTACTACGGCCTTGCGCTTTTTCCCCCGCGTATTGGTCTGGTTCAGCGCCTGATGGGCGCGCACCGTGGTCAAGCGTTCGTCCCATAGCCTGACAGGGATACCGCAGGCTGCTTCCAAAAGCGCGGCAAACTCACGGCATTTCTGCGCGCGAAATCCCTCGCTGCCATCCATATTACGTGGAAGGCCGAGGATCATTTCCTGTGCACCGCATTTTTTGGTTTCCGCTACGATCAAGTCAACCAGCTTCGGCGCGTAGGTCTCTGTTAAAACTGCAACGGGAGAAGCAAGCATCTCCAGCTTGTCACACACAGCGATTCCCGTGCGCACATCACCGTAATCAACGGAAAGAATTACCATATGCCGCTCCTTTTTTATTCAAACTGCATTGCATCCCGGTTTTCCCTGCGCCACCAGCTTTGCTTGGCAAAGGTGGAAAGATGCTCAGTCAGGTGTGAACTGTCATTTTCCAAAAGAATCGTCGGCCGAAGCTCCCGGTCAAATTTGATCACGCTGATTGCCGTGTTATCGCACCAATCCACATCATTGAGCCGCTCGATCTCCCAGCCATGCGCATGGCACAGCAGATTTCGAATCGCGCAGCCGTGGGAGGCTACCAATACGGACTGACCGAAATGGCGTGAAGCGATATCGGTGACCGCCTCCCAAATGCGGTCGTATACCTCTTTCATGCTCTCCCCGCCGTCGGGATGAAACTTCCACGGCTCGTAATTCCAATGGTAGCTGTCCCGCGGAAAGAGCTTCGGGAAATCACCCCATCTCTTCCCCTCCCAGCAACCGCCGTGAATTTCCGCAAGGCGCGCCTCCGCCTTGATTGGAAGCCCGTAATAACGGTTCGCCGCCTGCGCCGTCTTATAGGCGCGCTTTAGCGGGCTGGAATAAGCGGCCTGAAAGGGAAATTCCCGCATCCGTTCCGCCAGGGCGTCCAGCTGGCGCGCTCCATTTTCCGTTATATCGCAGTCCGTACTGCCCTGAAAAATGCGCAGATCATTGCCCATCGCTTCGCAGTGACGGACGACAATCAGCTTTACCTGCTCTTTGTCTACCATATTTCGACCTTCCCTGTCAGCTCTGTGACCGACTGGATCTGATTTTCCTCCAGATAACGCTCCAGCCCGTCGATGATTTTAACCGGCACAAATGCATCTGCAAACATTGCCGTGCCGACCTGAATGGCCGACGCACCTGCAAGCATCATCTCAACTGCATCCTCCCAGGAGGCGATTCCGCCCATACCGATGACCGGGATATGTACTCGCTTTGCCGTCTCCCATACCATGCGCACCGCCACAGGAAATACCGCAGGTCCGGACAGGCCGCCCGTATTATTGCGCAGCACCGGGCGGCGGGTACGGATGTCGATACGCATTCCGGTGAGTGTATTGATCAGCGATACTGCGTCCGCCCCCGCATCCTCCACGGCAGCTGCAATATCGGAAACACTGGTAACGTTTGGTGTGAGCTTCACGATCAGCGGTTTACGTGTCACCTTGCGGACGGCTGCTGTGATTTCCTGCGCGGAAGCACAGGAGGTGCCGAAGGAAGCACCGCCCTGCTGGACATTCGGACAGGAGATATTCAGTTCGACCATATCGACTCCTGTTTCATCAAGCTTTTCAGCCGCTTTGCAATAATCCGCTATGACGCTGCCCGCCAGATTGGCGATGACAACCGTCCCCTGTTCCTTGAGCCAAGGCAGATCGTCACGGATAAATGCATCCACACCGGGATTCTGCAGGCCGACGCTGTTGAGGATACCAGACGGCGTTTCTGCAATACGCGGCGGCGGATTGCCAAGGCGCTCGTGGAGTGTCGTACCCTTGCACGAAATCCCGCCCAAACGGGAAATCGGGGAAAGCGCATTGTATTCCCGGCCGAAGCCAAAGGTACCGGAAGCGGTGATCACCGGATTTTTCAGCTCCACACCCGCAATTTTGACTCGCAAATCCGCCATCACCACACCACCTCCTTTGCGTCGAACACCGGGCCATCCTTACAGACATGGCGGTAATGCTCACCGTCCGCCTCTTTTGTTTTACATGCGCAAACGAGACACGCGCCGACACCACAGCCCATGCGCTCTTCCAGAGATACCTGGCATGGGATATGGTATTCCTGTGCGAGGGCAGAGACCGCCATTAGCATCGGCTTAGGGCCGCAGGCAAGGATACCGGAGCAGGGTTTTTCCTGGGAAATGCGTGCTTGAAGCAGATTCGTTACCAGCCCATGATAGCCGAGTGAGCCGTCATCCGTTGCAATCTGGACATTGGCGCAGGCGAGGGCGAAATCGCGCGCCAAAATGCAGGCGTCTGCATTCCGAAAGCCGAGGATCGCCTCCGCTTTGCCAGAAAGTGCCTGTGCTACACCCAGCAGTGGCGGTGTGCCGATCCCGCCTCCCACGAGGAGGATGCCTTCGCCATCCTCCGGCAGAGAAAACCCATTGCCAAGCGGACCGAGCACGTCGAGCGGCTCGCCCACCTGCCTTTTGGAAAGCCACTCGGTCCCTTTTCCACGCACCTCGAAAACGAGGCGCAGCGCGCCATTTTTGCGGTCGATCGCGCAGATCGAAATCGGCCTGCGCAGCGGCTGCTCGCCGCAGCGGATGTGCACAAACTGACCGGGTATGGCAGCGCCGGCAAGTTCCGGCGCAAAAAGCGTGATATCATAGGCCGCCTGGCTCAAGCGTCGCCTCACGGCAATCCGGCCCTCTGTCTGTAGATAAGCCATCAGTTTCATCATCCTTTTCTTGGAAGCTTCCGGTAGTGCGGCAAGATCGAATCGTCAGGCCAGATCAACTAATTCAATATCCTCCAGCGTGCGCTTATTGGATAGGCAGCGCGTGAGCGCATAGGCCGTGTCCAAAGAGGTAAAGGTGGGAATTTGACGCTCCAACGCCTTACGGCGGATTCGGATATCGTCGATGATCGACTGGCGGCCCTTCTGCGAGGTGGAGACGACATAGACGATTTTATTGCTCTCCAGCAGGTCCATCGTGTTGGGCGTCCCCTCATGGATCTTGCGTACCGCGCTCGCGGCAATAAAGTTTTCATTGAGCATTTTGCAGGTACCGGCCGTCGCATAGAGATCGAAGCCGAGCTGAGAAAAACGGTCCGCGAGGCCGATCGCCTCCTGTTTATCAGAATCCCGGACAGAAATGAAGACGCCGCCCTTGCGCTTTAGGCGCATTCCAGAGGCTACAAGGCCCTTGAGCAGCGCGTCCTCAAAGGTATGCGCAATGCCGAAGGCCTCCCCCGTGGATTTCATTTCAAGGCCGAGCTGAGTGTCCAAACCACCGATCTGGTCGAAGCTGAACACGGGCACGCGGACGGCACAATATGCATCCGGCTCAATAAGCCCTGTCCCATAGCCAAGATCGGAGAGCTTTTCGCCCAACATGCAGCGCGTGGCAACGGCGGCTGCAGAAATACCGGTCGCTTTCGTCAAAAACGGTACGCTATGGCTCTGCGTAACGCTTGCATGGAAGAGATAGATTTCATGATCGTAATAGACGAAACGAACGTTGACAAGACACGGCGTTCGCAGCGCAAGAGCAAGCCTGCCGGCATACTCTACTGCACATTCCTTTTCCTTCTCCGGGATTGTCTGCGTTGGGCAGACGGAAATCGAATCCGCCGTATGGATGCCGGCGCGCTCGATCTGCTCCGCGATACCGGGGATGAGATAATTCGTCCCGTCCGTGACCACATTGAGCTCCATTCCTGTGCCGATATAGTATTTCTGCACCATAATCGGTGCATTTTCCGTTAAACCTTCCTGCTCGATAAAGCGGGAGAGATCTGTACCTGTGTAAGCGATCGCATTGTGCTCGCCAGCAGTCAGACGAACGGGGAAGCCCAACTCACGCGCGATTTCATCCGCATTGCCGGATGCGGTCATCCGAAATGCCGGATGCGGGATGCCCAAGTCCTCCAGCAAACGGTTGAACGCATGGCGGTCGCCGAGCAGTTCCGCCTGTTGATCCTGTGCGCCGAGCACGCAAACGCCCGCAGCTTTCATCATCCGGGCCATCTGCACCGCGGAAAGGCCGCCAAACTGCAACACAGCGCCCCAAGGCTTTTCTGTGGCAAGGATATTGGCGATATCCTCCGGCGTAACCGGATCGAAATACAGGCGATCCCCCGTCTGGAAATCCGTTGAGACGGCATCGGGATTATTGTTGGCGATGATCGCCTCATAACCCTTTTCACGGAGCGTATCTACACAATGGACGGCGCAGTAATCCTGCTCGATCCCGTATCCGATCATAACCGGCCCCGCGCCGAGGACGAGCACCTTTTTTCTTCTATCAGCGCGGCCATTGCGCATAAAGAGCGCTTCATTATCATCATCCCATGCGGAATAGAAATAGGGCCGCTCGGCATCGAATTCCGCCGCGCAGGTGTCCACCATCTTATAGGTAGAATGAGACGGATGCGCAAGCTTTTCTCCGGAAAGGCGTTCAATCGTTTCGTCGAGAAAGCCCATATTTTTCGCACGGTACCGGGTATCCTCGTCGGCGCCAGCCGCCAGCGCCGCTTCCATATCGGCGATATTTTTCATCTTAGAGAGGAACCAGGGGTCGATTTCCGTCAATCGGTAAATCGTATCAAATGGAATCCCGCGCTTAACTGCTGCATATACGGCAAAAATACGCTCATCGTTCGAGCGTTCGATCAATTGCAGGATTTCCTCATCGGAAAATGTGGAAAGCTTGGGAAGATGCGGCGTGTCGAGCTGCATCTTCAGGGAACGGACCGCTTTCATAAACGCCAGCTCGAAGCTCGTACCAATGGCCATAATTTCGCCGGTCGCCTTCATGGAATCATCCAAACGGCGTTCCGCCTCGTCAAAACGATCAAACGACCATTTGGGAAATTTCACTACGCAATAGTCAATCGCCGGCTCGCAGCAGGCTGTGGTGCAGCCTGTAACCGGATTTAAAATCTCGTCGAGCGTATAGCCCAGCGCGATCTTTGCCGCCACCTGTGCAACAGGGTAACCGGTGGCCTTGGAGACGAGCGCAGAGGTCCGGCTGATGCGCGGGTCGGCTTCCAGCACGGCGTATTCTCCCCCGTCCGGCCGCACTGCAAAGCGGACGCTGCAGTTGCCCTCTATCCCGAGCGAATCAACCAGCTGCAGCGCGCAGGCGCGCAGCGTTTCCGCCTCGCCGTCCGTCAGCGTCTGTGCGGGCGCGACGATAATGCTGTCACCCACATGAATGCCAACCGGGTCGAGGTTTTCCATGCTGCATACGCTGATGCAATTGCCCATCCGGTCGCGCATCACCTCAAACTCGATCTCTTTCCATCCTGAAATGCACTTTTCAACCAATATTTGACGAATCAGAGACGTGTGCAGCTCCTTCTCTGCCATTTCAAGAAGTGTCGCCTCATCGGGGCAAAGATCAATCGTGCTGCCGCCAAGCGTATAGGCCGGGCGAACGCGGACCGGATACCCTGCTTCCTTTGCAAAAGCCAGGGCATCCTGTACCGTACCGACCACCTTCGCGGCGACACCGGGTACGCCGGCCCTTTCCAATGCTTCCACAAAGGACTGGCGATCCTGTACGCTATGGATAATCGCGGGGCCGACGCCCAGCAGATGCACATGATGCTCCTCCAAAAAGCCGTTCATGGAAAGGCCCAGTCCCAATTCCAGAGCCGGATCTCCGCCCACTGTCGGCAAAATGCTGTCCGGCTGTTCCTTTTCAATAATCCGCTTGACGATATCAATATTCAGAGGCTCGATATAGATCCGGTCGGCAAGCCCGTGATCCGTCATAATGGTAGACGGATTGGAATTGATCAAAACGGTCTCAAGGCCCTCCTCCTTCAGTGTACGAAGCGCCTGCGTTCCGGCATAATCAAATTCCGCCGAACGGCCGATCACCGCCGGGCCGGAACCGATCACCAATACTTTCTTTATTTCTTTATGCTTCATTGTGGCAGCCTCCTCTCATCCGATTCATAAATGCGTCATAGATCCATGCCGTATCCTGTCTTCCGATTCCATCGGATGGCGTAAATTCCACGGAGAATGCAGGAGTGCTGCAATAGGCAATGCCTTCGACTGCGCCGTCATTTACATTGGTCATCGTAATTTCCGCAATCCCCTGCGGGAGGCTCTGCGCGGCGACTGAATAGCCGTGATTCTGCGTGGTGACCATGATGCGGCCCGTTTCCAGAATCCGGACCGGCTGATTCGATCCGCGGTGTCCTTTGGGCATCTTGACCACTGTCCCTCCGGCGGCAAGCGCCATAACCTGATGACCAAGTCCCACACCGAAAAGCGGTATTTTCGCTGCAAGCAACTCCCTCGCACAGTCGATCAGACAGGGCGCGTCATCCGGGTCACCCGGGCCGTCAGAGAAAAGCACGCCGTCCGGATGATCCATGAGGATTTCCCGCGCGCTTGTAAAGGCCGGCACCAGCGTCAGTTCACAGCCGCGCCGTGTCAGCGCCCCAAGCATAGAACGGGGAAAGCCGCAATCGATTACCGTAACCCGGTAAAGCGGATTTTCCACCGGGATATGCTCCGGCTCCTGAATGGTAACGGCCTCCACCGCGCCTGAAATGGTGTAGGCTTTGATCCTGTGCAGCAACGCGTCAAAATCATTGAGTGAATCGGTAATGGCACCATTGAAATAGCCCTTGTCCCGCAAGGCACGTGTCAGCCTGCGCGTATCAATTCCGCAGATGCCTACGATATTGCGTTTGCGGAGATATTCATCGAGCGTGACTCCCCCCTTCATTGCAGAAGGCGTATTGCACCACTCGCGTGCAATGTATCCGTTCGCCATTATATCCGAAGCTGCTGCATCCTCTTCTACGCCTCTATTTCCCACCAGCGGGTACGTCTGTGCGACGATCTGCCCATAATAGGTCGGATCGCTGAGAAGAGATTGATAAGAGGCGGTACAGGTGTTGAAAACGACCTCGCCCACAGTTTCGCCCCCTGCACCCATAGGATACCCATGAAATACCGTGCCGTCCGCGAGCACCAGATAAGCCCGCTTTGCCCTTTTGCTTTCCATATGCACGCCTCCCGATTTACTTAATTGAAATGGCCGGGATACAGGCCATAATCTCATCCCGCATGCGGATTGCTTCACGCCGCGCCGCATTTGCATAATCGCGCTCGTCGCAGCTCTCCTTCTGCCATGCGCACATCAGCGCACGGGAGGAATTGACGATTGCGCCCAGCCCGTTTTGATCAAATGCGGGACATACCCCCTGCGCGCTGCCACCCTGCGCGCCGTAGCCCGGCACCAGGAAAAAGGTATGCGGCAGAGCTGTACGCAATTCCTCCAGCTGATCTGGATAGGTCGCGCCAACCACCGCGCCAACGCCGGAATAGCCGTGGTGCCCTGGTAAATCGCGGCCCCAGCGCTCACACAGATCGCCCATCATGCGGTAAACGGGACGGCCGTCTATGAGCTGGTCCTGTACCTCGCCGGAAGAGGGATTGGAGGTCTTCACCAACACAAAAATGCCCTTATCCTGTGACTGGCAGATATCCAGAAGCGGCATGATCCCGTCGCTGCCCAGATATCCATTGACCGTCAGCGCGTCGCCGCCAAAGGGAGCAAGGGTGTTGTTTTCAACTGCAACCTTACCAAGATGCGCCGTTGCATAGGCTTCCATCGTAGAACCGATGTCATTTCGCTTTCCGTCCGTAATCACAAACATGCCCTTCGCCTGCGCATAACGGATGGTCTCATACAAAGCGCGTACTCCGGGCCAGCCATACATCTCATAATAAGCGCACTGCGGCTTGACAGCGGGAACAATATCGCACAATGCATCGATCAGCCCGCGATTGAACTGCAGCAGTGCATCGGACGCGCCTTCCAGCGTTTCTCCGAAACGCCCAAAGGACTCTTCTCTGATAAACGAAGGAATATAGCTCAGCTTTGGGTCCAGGCCTGCCACAGTGGGATTTTTCAGTACGGCAATTTTTTCAATCAAACGGTCCAGAGACATAACGCAAACCACCTTTTCTCTCATGATCGCTCACATAGAGCATGTCGTTTCACTGTTATCTGCGATAAACCAGATTACCGCGGCAGAAGGTATATTGAACGCATCCTCGAAGCTGCAGGCCTTTCATGGCGCTATTACGGGATTTTCCATGGAAATGAGCCGGGTCGGCCGCCCAGGATTTTTGCGGGTCAAACAGAACAAGATCGGATCTGCCGCCTTCTCTGAGGGCTCCACAGGGCACCCGAAGAATTTTGGCGGGAACCGCCGACATTCGATATAAAAGCTCCGGAAGGCTCATGATCCCGTTTTCAACAAGAAAGGTGATCCCTGCAGCCAGAGAGGTCTCCAAACCAACAACACCGTTGGGAGCTTCTTCAAAAACAGCTTTTTCTTCTGCAGCATGCGGCGCATGATCGGTTGCAATCGCATCAATTGCCCCATCGCGTAGGCCTTCCAAAATCGCCCGACGGTCTTTCTCCGGGCGCAGTGGTGGGCTCATGCGGTAGTCCGCATCGCGGCTCAGCAGCTTTTCATGCGTCAACACAAAATAGTGAGGGCAGGTTTCTGCAGTGACCTGCGCGCCCATTTTTTTTGCCGCGCGAATCATATCAACGCTCACCGCCGTGCTGACGTGGCAGATATGAACCGGAACGCCCAGTGAAAGGGACAGCGCAATCTCGCGCGCCGTTCCTACATCTTCTGCTGCTGCCGGAATGCCCGGCACTCCAAGCTTTTGTGAAATCTCGCCCTCATGGATCAGACCATCGCGCGTCAGGTCCCTGTCTTCACAGTGCGCCAGTACAGGCATCTGCAATTTGGCAGCGCGCTTCATCGCCTCTGACATTAGATATGATGTGGCAACCGGATTGCCATCGTCTGAAAAAGCGACCGCTCCCGCTTGTTTCAATGCCTCGAAATCGGTTAGCTCCTTGCCGGCAAGCCCCTTGGTAACTGCTGCAACCGGCAGTACACGTGCTTTGGCCCTGGATGCCTTCTCCAGGATATAACGGATCGTCTCCGGAGAATCAGCGGAGGGTAGCGTATTCGGCATCGCGGCAACACTGGTGACGCCGCCCGCTGCAGCCGCCTCGCAGCCGCTTTCAATATCCTCTTTATGCGTCAGCCCTGGATCACGCAAGTGGACATGCATGTCCAC
>DAWDUP010000027.1:0-17654 GCA_052346825.1 Candidatus Fimivicinus sp.
GCTGCCGCTTTTCGTTCCATTGCGCCACGCCAGCTGGCAGCGTCCGAAAAGGCGCCAATGGTTCTGCGGCCAATCCACCTGTGCGCGGCGGGAAGAGCAAGCACTCCGCCTGTCAATAAGCAAACAACAAGCAAAATAATCAGGACGGCAATCAATAGCTGTTCGTGCAAACCGATTCCCCCAATCATCCATTTTACCGCTTCTGATCGTCATAAAGAGATAGCGCCAATCAAGCTATGGAAACCAACAATCCCCAAAAGGCCGCACAACTTCAAGAGCAAAAAATGAACAGGCGGAGGGAGCCCCCCGCCTGCCCTATTCCTATCTTTTGGAAGACTGACAGCGGCTTACATTAATTATGCCTCGCCGTTCTTCTTTTTCAGCACAACTGCCGCGCCGAGCGCAAGCATGCTCCCGCCCGCCAGAACACCGAGTGCAATCACACCGCTGTCTCCAGTCTCCGGGATCTCCGCATTTTCAGCCATTGCGGGATCATCCGGCTGCGCGAGTGTCGCTTCATCAGTCGTCTTCTGGACCGCCGGCGCCGCCTGCGTCGGTGTTACGCTAACCTGAACGTCATCCGTGGTCGGCGTATCGGTCGCAGGGTCCTTAATCTCCGCCTGTACCTTTGCGCCCCAAGTAAAGGTTACGCGCAAGCCGCTGATGGCATAGGTGCCGTCCGTCGCGCCGTCGCCCTTCTTAAAGCCCTGCTCAATCATCGACTGCTCAAATGCCTTGAGCATAGCAGCGTCCCTCATATCGATCTTGCAGGACATCGTCAGCG
This sequence comes from Candidatus Fimivicinus sp., assembly GCA_052346825.1. Lineage (GTDB taxonomy): Bacteria > Bacillota > Clostridia > Oscillospirales > Acutalibacteraceae > Fimivicinus. Next base: position 785 of record DAWDUP010000027.1, read on the forward strand.
CTGACGGCGGCGTAGCCATCAGAACGACAAAGCCGGTCTGCCACCAATGCTTCTGCATCTTCCTGGTGAAGAGCTCGCCGACATCCTTCTTAGAGAGCGTAAATCCCATGTTCAGCATATCTTCGTCCGAAGCACAATCATAGAATTCCGTCTCACGGCTGGTGCTCTTGTTATAAACGCCGAGCTCACCGCCGGTGGTGATGCCGTACTGGCCCTTCCACACCTGAATCAGCCAGTTCTTGCCCGCATAGTCGAACTTAAAGCGGACGGTATTGTAGAACATACCGGTAAACGGAGCCGCAGCGTCATACAGCTCGCAGAAGCCGAAATTGCGCTGCCAGGGATTGATCGGCGTGTAGAAAATTTTCTGCGCAACGTCGAAGTCAAAGCCAATGCCCAAAAGGCCGGCATTATTGGCGCCATAGAAAATCTCCTGCGCAGGATCATAGAAGAGCCCCATGGGAACTTCCTTATCGCCAACATACATGACGATCTGGGAAATACCAGTCTGTGGATCCTTCGATACGCCGAAGCCGCTCTTCTTCGCGGCTTTCTCATTGTCGCTGAGCGTCTGCACGCCCTGCTCAAGCAGCTCTTGGGCATTGACCAGCGCTTCCTCGTACTGGTCGGCCGCAGGAGCCGCCTGCGTTACTTGTGCCTGAGATTCGTCCGCCGCCTGCGCAGGCATTGCAAATAGCATTCCGCACAGCAGGGTCAACGTCATCAGAGCGGCAATAAGTCTTGCGGCATTCTTGTGCTCTTTCATAGAATTGACTGCCTCCTAAATTTTTCTGTTTTCCCCGTTCCTCCTCTGCAAGGAGCAAAGGAAGAACAATATCATCAAAGCGGCGCTGCATGCTGACTCCCCCCGGTGTAATACAGCACTGCTTTTCTGCTGATTTCAGGACACATGTCTTTGAGATTGTTGTTATTATACCAGAAAAAAATCTCTCAGGCAATACTTCTCATCCATAGAATGCACATTTTGTATATTATTTATTCACAAAATTTTAATTGCACTTTAGATGTTCCGCATAAAATCAACAAAATCGTTTGATTTTTCCCTTTCCTGGGGTGAACAGCTGTTTCTTTTTCTCCGCATCAATGCTATAATAATAATGGCAAATTGACCGGGAAAGGGATCGATTCCATGGAGAAAAGGCTTTATGACAAGCTGGCGCGCAGTCCTGTCATTGCCGCCGTAAAGGATGCGGATGCACTGGAGGCCGCGCTCGAATGCCCAAGTGAAATCATCTTCCTGCTGTGTGGCAATATTTTTAATTTGCAGGAAATCGTTGAGCGGGCTCATCGGTGCGGCAAGGATATTTTCATCCATGTCGATCTGATCGAAGGATTTTCCCGGGATGCGGTTTCCCTCCGTTATATCGCAGAGCATATTCGCCCCACCGGCATCATTTCCACCAAAAGCAGTCAGATCAAGATTGCAAAGGAGCTCGGTCTTACTGCAATCCAGCGGCTTTTTATCATCGACTCTCTCTCCATGCGCACCGCTGCGAAGACGACAGGCCTTCTCGCGCCAGAAGCGCTTGAGATCATGCCTGGCATCATGCCCAAGATCCTGCACGAGCTGAGCCGCCAGCTGGAAACGCCCCTGATTGCCGGCGGCCTGATTACAAAAAAGGAAGACGTCATCAGCGCGCTCAATGCGGGAGCTCTGGGCGTTTCCACCACCAATCCCGGCGTTTGGACGCTATGAAGAGGAGCCGCTTATGAATGCAATCATTGAACAATTCGGCGCGCTGGTGGGCAAAACGGCGGCCACCCGCCCGGCAAGGGCCCGCCGGCTTCTGGCGCTTGCCTTCCACGCCTCCAACCTGCAGGCAAAACACTTTCCTGCCAGACAGCTGCCGAAAGCACGCGCCTATATTGCACCGGTGAGCATGGATGCCATGCTCCATCCGCTGATGCATCCGGAGCGCTCGGCGATCGTTAATATTTTTCTGCCCTGCGAAATCCTGCACGCTATGCGCATCGAGCCACAGATCGCGGAGGGGCTCTCCTGCTATTTTTCCGCCGCAGGCAGCGAGCAATATTTTATCGAATGTGCCCGGCAAGCGGGTATTCCGGATACCCTGTGCTCCTATCACAGGATTCTGACGGGCATCGCCCTGTCCGGCGTGCTGCCAAAGCCACGCTTTATCGCCAATACCACGCTCGCCTGCGATGCCAATACCAATACCTTCCGCCGCCTGGCAGCGCACTATGGTGTGCCGCATTTTACTGTGGACACGCCCTGCACAGAAGACGGAGACGCCGTACAGTATGTGGCAGACCAGCTGCGGGAGCTTGTCCGCTTGATGGAAGATGTGATGCATGAGCACCTCGATGAGGAGGCCTTGCGCGCTGTGCTTGCATGCGAACAGCGCTCTATGAGGGCCTGCCAACGATATTACGATTTACTTGCTGACCATTACCTTCCAAACGAAATGACCTCGGAGATGTACACGCTCTTTGCCACGCACATTCTGCTGGGAAAGCCCGAAATCGAGCACTATTTTGAATTGCTGTGTGTGGACGCACAAAACGCGCCCCTCTTCCGAGGCGGTAACCGGATCCTTTGGGTTCACTCCTTACCCTACTGGCAAAATTCCCTTCGTACCATCCTCAATTTCAGCGAAGGCAACCAGCTTCTCTGCTCCGATATGAGCTTCGATGCGCTGTATGAACCAGATCCTGTGCATCCTTATGAATCCATGGCTCGCCGCCTGCTTTGCAACACCTTCAACGGCCCAATGAACCGCCGTGCGGACAAAATCGCCGAGATGGCGAAAAAGCTGCACGCCAATGGCGTGGTTTTCTTCTGCCACTGGGGCTGTAAAAATACCCTCGGGGGCGTTGGGCTCGTGCGTGACCGATTGGAGCGCGAGGGCATCCCCATGCTCGCCCTTGATGGAGACGGCTGCGACCGCCGCAATATCAACGACGGGCAGATGCTGACGCGGTTTGAGGCGTTTCTCGAGCTGATGGAGGAAAGGGGGCGCGCACAGTGATCCAATATATCTGCAAATACACACCCCTTGAGCTCTTCGCGGGTTTTGGAGCCGAATGCGTCCGGCGGGAGCCGAAGGTGGAAAGCTTCGAGCTGGCCGACGGCGCTTCCCATCAGAATCTGTGTGGCTTTGGCCGCGCACTTCTGGAGGACTGTCTGCTGAATGGGACGGGCGAGCTTGTGCTCGTCAACTGCTGCGATTCGATCCGCCGCGTCTATGACGTTTTAAAAGCGAAGGGGAATTCCCCGTTCCTCTACCTGCTCGACCTGCCGCGCTGCGATACCGTCTGCGCGCAAAAGCGGTTCGCGGCGGAGCTGGAACGGCTGGCGGAAGCCTATGCTGCTTACAGCGGGCTGGATTTTTCCATTGGACGGTTCAAAAGTGCCTTTATGTCTCCGCCGGACCCGCCCTCCGGGCCCTATCTCAGCCTGCTCGGCGCTCGGGCCTCAGACAGTTTGCTGGAAGCGGTGCAGCGCTATGCTTCCCTCCCTGTCCGGAACGACGCCTGCACGGGGCGCCGCGATGTCATCCTCCCATCCAACCTGACAGAGGGCAATCTATGGGAGCCTTACGCTGCGGCCCTCCTGGGGCAGACGCCCTGCATGCGCATGACGGACCCATCCGGCCGCAGGCGCATCACGGAAAGCCCTCACCTGCGCGGCGTAATCTACCATACGGTAAAATTCTGCGATTATTACGACTATGAATACAGCGGCCTGAAGCAGGAGCAGCTGCCAATGACCAAAATCGAAACCGACTACACCCCACCCGCTCCCGGACAGCTTGAAACGCGCATCGAAGCGTTTCTTGAAACGCTGCCGGACACGGGCATTAAAATTCATATGAAAGAAACAACAAAAATGAACGAAAATTCAATTTTTGCAGGAGTCGACAGCGGCTCTACCTCGACGAACGCTGTGTTGCTCGACGCGCAGAAAAAAATATGCGCCTATTCGGTCGTTCCGACAGGTGCGCGCGCATCCGAGAGCGCGCAAAGGGCTCTGTCCGAGGCGCTCAAAAAAGCTGGTAAAAAGCAGGAAGACATCGTCCATACCGTCGCGACCGGCTATGGCCGCTTCCATATCCAGACAGGCGATCAGGGCGTAACGGAGATCACCTGCCATGCAAAGGGCGCGTTTTTCCTTGATCCGCGGGTACGCACTGTCATTGATATCGGTGGGCAGGACAGCAAGGTCATTCGGCTGGACGGGACAGGCCGCGTGACAGACTTCGTCATGAACGACAAATGCGCCGCTGGGACGGGCCGCTTTCTCGACATGATGGCGCGCACACTGGAAATGGATGTGTCCCGCATGGGCGAAATCGACCGAGGATGGCAGGAGAGCATCACAATTTCAAGTATGTGCACCGTCTTCGCGGAATCGGAGGTCGTCTCCCTCATCGCGCAGAATAAGCGAACGGCGGATATCGTCCACGGCCTTCATCAATCCGTCGCCTCTAAAATTGGCACGCTGCTCGCCCGCACCAAAGCGCAGGGCGCTTATATGATGACCGGAGGCGTTGCAAAAAATGAAGGCGTGCGCCGGGCGATCGAGGAGAAGACGGGTGAGCCGCTCATTCTTCCGGAGGAGCCCCAGATCTGCGGCGCGCTGGGCGCGGCGCTATTGGCGATGGAAGAATAGTTTCCCTTCCGATAAGCTGCAGGCCTTAAAAAGGGGATCTCATTTCGTCAAAATGAACACAAGAACCATTTTGTAAAATTTCTGCGTTACGCTTGCCTTTTGATTACCTTGACAAAGGAAGCGGAAATTGGAATGCACTCAGGCCGCACGGGCCCTTTCCTCTTGTTTACCGATGCGGAAGATGCCGGTTCCGAAACCGATCAGAAACCGTGCTTTTTTGTGCACTTTTTTCTTTTAGACTTTATCGACAAGCTGCAGGCCCGGATGCGGATGCATCCGGGCCTGCCTTTCGTTGAAAAAGCACATAAAAAGAGGATCAAGAGTCTCTCTCGTTTCCCGGCAAAGTGTGAGAAGTGTTGTGCGGCTCACTTAATCCTGATGTAAGAAAGCTCTGTGAGAAAATATCAATTTTACTAAAACAACTTATACTGCTCACTTCCTGCGATTTAAAAAGCTGTCTGAAGGCCAGACCGGACACTGCCAAAGGGCACCGTCCGGCTCGCTTTATGAAACGAATCCGTCCCATGCGCAAAATCGCACACAGGACGACTTTTCTTTCTCTATGATCAATTTCGTTTTTTATGCCGCGCTCAGTAAACCTCCAGCTTGCGTAGCGTCGGGAACGTTCTGCATTCGTCGATCGTTATCTTGATGCGCTGGGCGGCCGTCTTCTTGAGCAGGCAAATGCGCTTATGGCCGACCACTGTCGCCGTATACACCTTCTTCCACCGCCCCTTCTTCTCATAAAATACCGTAAAGTGTTCAATATGCTGTCCGCAGGGCAGATATTCGCCAAGCACAACCTTCGAAAACGTCACGGGCTTTCCAAGATCGACGATGATTTCAGCCTGTTCCACGCCGTCTGCTGCACGCCAATATTCATTCTTGTCCGCACTCAGCGCCTTATGTGCCGCATGCGCCACATTGGCCTCAGAGGATGCCATTGCCTTCGCATCCACCGCAAGATTTTCGCGGAATGCACTGCGCAGCTCGTTCCCAATCTCCTGGAGGCGTTTTACATCCCGGTCCGCGAAGCGCCCGCGCTGATCCGGCGGGATATTGAGCAGAAGCGTGGCGTTCGCACCCACGGAGCTGTAATAAATCTTCATCAGCTTTTTCAGCGGGCGGACCTTACGGTCCTCTTTTTTATGATAGAACCAGCCGGGGCGGATGGAGGTGTCCACCTCTGCCGGGAACCAGACGAGCTTTTTCGCGCTGGCAATCGCCGCACGGCTGCCGAGATCCTCATCCGTCGCCTCATACTTACGGGAGAACTTGCCGTCGTCCTCATGCTGGGAATTTTCTGCGATACGCTCAACATCCAGCAGCGTAGATGGGACAACGCTCCACTCTGACGCGCGGCACTTACCCGCCTCGTTGCCGCACCATCGCACATCCGGCCCGCAGATGCTGATCACCGCCTCCGGCTGCAGCTCGCGAATAAGCGCGTGATAGCGTGCCCAGTCGTATTCCTGCTTTTTGCCGTTCGGCCCTTCGCCGCACGCGCCGTCGAACCAGACGCAGAAAAGCTCGCCATAATTCGTCAGCAACTCGCGCAGCTGGTTGCAGTAATAGTCGTCGTAGGCCTCTCCGGAGCCGTAAGTACTCTCATGCCGGTCCCAGGGGGAGAGATAAATGCCGAACTTGATCCCACCGCGGCGGCATGCATCGGATACCTCGCGCACGACGTCACCCTTTCCGCCGCGCCATGGGCTGTTTTTCACACAGTGCTCCGTGTATGCGCTTGGCCACAGGCAGAACCCGTCATGATGCTTCGCCGTGAGCAGCAGGCCGGTCATCCCGGCTGACTGAACCGCGGCGACCCACTGATCCGCGTCAAAATCTGTGGGGTTGAAAAGCCTAGGGTCTTCCGAACCTACGCCCCACTCTCTGCCGTCCTGTCCGCTGAAGGTATTCATGCCGAAGTGTGCGAAGGCATAGAATTCCATCTCCTGCCATCTAAGCTGCCGCTCGGACGGCACGACCGCCGCGGCGCGTTTAATCAGTTCTTCGTTCGTCATTTTATGATGTAGCTCCTCTCGAGAGTTGATTGGTGGCGATGATATCCACACCGGTGCCCAGGATATTCGGGATGACGACGTCGCCGATCTCCACCGGCGCGTCAATTTGGGCGGTGTTGATGAGTGCCATGCAGTCAAACAGCTTTTCCTTTGGGATCGGGGCGGCGCTCTTGACGCTGACGAGCGGATATACCCCGCCGTTTACGCGCACCGTAGTCGTAAGGCTGCGCACCGGGGCGATGCATTCCGTTTTGGCATAGGCCTCGCCGCGCTTGCATGCATTCCCGCTCACGCCGACGACCTCGCCCGCTTCGATCTGCGCGGAAAGCGTGCACCCGATGGGACAGGCGACACAAGTCAATGTCTTCACCATAGAAGGGTCATTCCTTTCGTAATCTCTGCAAATGCGGATGATTATACCATGATTTCATTGCGCTTGAGCGCAATGGGCGGCAGCGCCGCAGGGCGATGGCCCGAATCCGTGAGTCAGTGTTCTCCAAAGCACCAGAAATCTCTGGTTTCGTCTGTGTTTTGAGAGGTGATTCTACTCTGAATTTGATCCGGTTCAGCTTTCAATTTGGATGAGGATTTCGCTTTTTTCCCGCAGCCCGCTTAACACGTCGCTGCGGATGGTCACGCTCTCCATCTCGCCTGGGGTGAGCTTTCCCTTCTTCCGGGTATAGAGCTCCTGGCCATTGCAGGTAACGCGAATCATCGCATTGCGATACACATCGCCGACGCGGAAATAGAGTTTCACGTCGCGGCCCGCATTGAGATTGACCTTCTGCGGTACAATGTAGCGTACACCGTTGATCCCCTTTGTACGAACGTAGGCGGTATTATAATCCTTCTGATTCAAAATATAACGCGCCGCACCCTCGCCTGCGGTCTGGCTCTCTTTCGTCACATAATCCACAAGGTCGTGCACCTGCAGCACATTCCCACAGGCAAACACACCCTCCCGGCTGGTCTCCCGCGATTCATCCACCACCGGTCCCCGTGTGACTTTATCCATTTTAATTCCCACATTGCGGGACAATTCGTTCTCTGGAATCAGGCCGACGGATAGCAGCAGCGTATCGCACGCGATAAATTCTTCCGTCCCCGGAATCGGGCGGCGGTTTTGATCGACCTGCGCGATCGTCACGCCAGCGACGCGCTCATGCCCGTGCACCTTGACCACTGTGCAGGACAGGCGCAGCGGGATACCGAAATCCTCCAGGCACTGCACGATATTGCGCGTCAGCCCGCTCGAATACGGCTGCAACTCGCACACCATTTTAACATGCGCACCTTCCAGCGTCATGCGCCGCGCCATAATCAGGCCGATATCACCCGAGCCCAGGATGACGACTTCATGCCCAGGCAGATATCCGTCGATATTGACATAACGCTGCGCCGTGCCCGCCGTCATCACGCCAGCGGGGCGCGTCCCTGCGATATTCAGCGCGCCACGCGGCCGCTCCCGGCAGCCCATGGCGAGGATCACCGCCGTTGCATCAATTTCAAGGAGACCTTCCGCCCGGCTGACTGCCGTGACCACGTTGTTCGTTGAAAGATCGATGGCCATCGTATCGGTCATCACATCGATATCGCTCTGCTCCACCTGGTCGATAAACCGCTGGGCGTATTCCGGCCCGGAGAGCTCCTCTTTAAAATAATGTAGGCCAAAGCCCGTATGGATGCACTGCTCCAGAATACCGCCCAGCCGCTCGGCGCGCTCGAGGATCACGATGCGCTCCACTCCGCATTCCTTCGCGCGCAGGGCCGCCGCCATACCGGCGGGGCCTCCCCCGATCACTGCAAGATCATACTGCAACATATGTAGCGTCCATCCTTTCCCAAAAGCGATCGTTCCGGTTATTTCGTCTTTTCATATACAATATTTGATTTGCCGCCGAACTTTGTAACCTCTTCCTCCGAGATCCCCAGCTCCCGCGAGAGAATCTCCACCACCTTCGCACCGCAGAAGCCGCCCTGGCAACGGCCCATGCCGGCACGGGTGCGCCGCTTGACACCGTCAATGTCGCGCGCGCCAGCCGGTGCGCGAATCGCATCGCGGATCTCGCCCTCTGTAACGGTTTCGCAGCGGCATACGATGTGCCCATAGGCCGGATCCTTCGCAATCAGCTCCTTCTGCTGCGTGCGGGTGAGATGATGGAAACGAACAGGGCCCTTTCGTACCGGCGTAAACGCCGACCGCTCCCGCATTTCAAGGCCGCCCTCCCGGAGAAGATCGGCGACGTATTCCGCTGTGGCGGGCGAGGCGGTCAGCCCCGGAGATTCGATACCGGCCACATGGATAAAACGACAATTTTCCTTGCTCGGCCCGATGATGAAATCGCCCTGATCACCGTGCGCGCGCAGGCCCGCGAAAGAGGTGATAACGTCGCCCATCGTCATCGTGGGGATCGAATAGCGGACGTATTCCTGCACGTCCTGCAAGCCTTTCACCGTCGTGGATGTATCATATTTGTCCTCCACATCGACGGCGTTCGGCCCTGTAAGCAGATTGCCGTCTACCGTTGGGGAAACGAGCACCCCTTTGCCCATTTTGGTCGGGCATTGGAAAATGACGTGTGACACAAGCGTCCTCATATTCTTATCGAGCACCAGATATTCGCCGCGCCGCGGCGTGATGTGGAAGGAGTGGTCGCCGATCATCTCGGCTACTTCGTCCGCATGGACGCCCGCTGCATTGACGATATATTTCGCATAAAGCGTCTCGCGAGGGGTACCGACCAAAAAGACGTCATTCTGGAACACGATGCGTTCAACCTCGCGGTTGCGGAAAAATTCCACGCCATTTTTCACCGCGTTTTCCACTGCTGCAATCGTCAGCTCATAGGGGCAGACGATCGAAGCGGTCGGTGCCCAGAGCGCACCCCGCGCCCGCTTGGAGACATTTGGCTCCATCTCATGCAGCCGCGCCTGGCTGATGATCTCGAGCTTTGGCACATGGTTAATCTGCCCGCGCTCCAGAAGCTTTTGCAGCGTTTGCATCTCCTCATCGCTGAAGGCGAGCACAAGGGAGCCGATGTTTTGAAACGGGACAGATAAATCCGCGCAGAGAGAGCCCATCATCTTCGCGCCCCGCACATTGAGCTTCGCTTTCAGCGTGCCTTCCTTGGCATCGTAGCCCGCGTGAACAATGGCGCTGTTGGCCTTGGAGGTTTCCGTCGCCACATCGTTATTTTTTTCCAGCAGGGCGATTTTCAGATCGTAGCGGCTCAGCTCCCGCGCAATCAGCGCCCCGGACACGCCCGCGCCGATTACGATTACATCATATACCATGCGATTTGATTCCTCCTTTGGGATATTATTATAAATCCAAAACGTATCTCATGAAAAAACTATTTCTTTTGCATTGTAACATAGTGGTTTGCCGCATGCAATGGTTTGTTTTGAAGGCGGTGTATGGTATAATAACCTCACGAATCTCTAAGGAATCAAAGATTCCAAGAGCTTCGGAGAACATTGGCGATCGAACCGCGCTGCGCTTTGGTTCTCTGCTAAATAACCTCACGAATCTCTAAGGAATCAAAGATTCCAAGAGCTTCGGAGAACATTGGCGATCGAACCGCGCTGCGCTTTGGTTCTCTGCTAAATAACCTCACGAATCTCATGAAACACGCACGAAACGGGGGACACCCATGCTCCATCTGATTCTCGGCCGCTCCGGAAGCGGCAAAACACAACATATCCGTTCTCTCCTGTGTGAGCTCGCAAAAGATGGCGCGCACGGTTTGATCCTGCTCGTACCGGAGCAATTCTCGTTTGAAAGCGAACGCGCGATGCTCGAGCTGCTCGGCCCGCGTGATGCGGGACGGGTGGAGATTTTAAGCTTTTCCCGCCTCGTCGACGCGGTCTTCCGCGTATACGGCGGCGTGAGCGGCACACGCATTGACGACGGCGGCCGGATGCTGCTGATGAGCCTCGCGCTCGAAGAAGCACAAGATCATCTTGAGCTTTACGCTCGGCATAAAGAGAGCTCGGCCCTCGCCGCAAAGCTGCTGGACCTCGTGGCGGAATGCCGCCAGTGCGCCGTAACGCCCGCAGACTTACATCGTACGGCGGGCAAGCTGCCTGACAGCGTGCTGCGCCGCAAAATGCACGAGCTTTCCCTCATTCTCGAAACTTACGATGCCCTGCTCGCCCGTTCTTTCCTTGACGATCAGGACGACCTGACCCGTTTAAACGATGCGCTGCTCGACCAAGCGTTCTTCCAAGGCCGCATCGTGGCAATTGACGCGTTTAAGAGCTTCACTGTGCAGGAGCAGCGTATCCTCTCCCGCATCCTTTCTCAGGCGCAAGAGGTATATCTGACGCTGTGCGCAGACGGGCTGATGGACCGGCAGAACAGTATGGGGCTTTTCTCCCCCGTTCAGCGCACAGCGCGGCGGGTGATCAGCCTTGCAAAGCGGCAGAATGTCCCCGTCGCCTCCCCCATCGTATTGGAAATACCACACCGGTTTCATTCCGAAGCACTCAAGGTTCTGGAGCAGGGTGTATTTCGGCCGGAGGCAGAAGCGTTTCCCCATAAAACAGAGGATATTCTGCTCTGCACGGCGCAGGACAAGGCCTCTCAATGCGATTTTGTGGCGCGCACGGCAAAGCGGCTGTTGCGCGAGGAAGGCTTCCGCTGCCGGGATATGGCGATCATCGCCCGCGACGCGGACGCTTACCGGGAGGAAATGACAGCCGCCCTGCGCCGGTACGGCGTACCCGTATTTGAGGACAGCCGCCAGCCGATCGATTCCCAGCCGCTGATGGTTTTCGTCCACGCCGCGCTCGAGGCGGCGCAGAGCTTCACAACAGAGCCTGTGCTGCGCTATCTGAAAACGGGCTTAGTCGGCTTCACGTTGGAGGAAACCTCGGAGCTTGAAAACTATATGCTGGAATGGAATATCGGCGGTGCCCGCCTGCTCATCCCCTTTACACAGCATCCGGAGGGCTTTGGAAATTCCTTTCAGGAGCAGGATCGCCAGAAGCTTGCCTTTCTTAATGGCCTGCGCGAGCGCGCTGTCGGCCCGCTCGTTCATCTGCGGGACAACTGCGCGGAAACGGATGGCGCACAAATCAGCCGCGCAGTGTATGCCTTTCTGGAAGAAACCGAAGCCGCAAGCCACCTGCGCGCGTTTGCACAGGCGCTCAGCGCTGGCGGAGAAGCGGCTCTCGCGCTGGAGCAAGGCCGCATCTGGGATCTTATGATGGATATGCTCAGCCAGTGCGCCGTGGCGCTCGAAGGCCATTCGATGACGCTTTCTCGCTTTGCACAGCTCTTCGACGCAGTGCTCGCCGCTCAGGACATCGGCACGATTCCGCAGGGGCTCGATGAAATTCCCCTGGGCAGCGCGGACCGGATGCGCGTTTCTTCCCCGCGCGTGGTCTTTCTGCTCGGGGCGAACGAGGGGGAATTTCCCAGAATCCCTTCTTCCAGCGGCGTGTTTTCAGATACGGAGCGCCGCAGGCTCATTGAGCTGGGCCTCGAGATGACGGACCCTTACGACCTGCAGGCCGTGGAGGAGCGATTGCTCGCCTATCAATCCCTTTCCGCCGCGCGGGAGCGGCTCTATGTCTGCCACACGCGTTCGGACGGGGAGGGCGCATCCCAGACCGGCTCCGTCATTGTGTCGGAAATCAACCGCCTGTTTCCGCACTGCGTCCACTTGGATGCGGACGGGGAGGACGTGCTCTCACGGATCGAAGGCGTATCACCCGCCTTCCTGCTCACAGCCTCCCGCTGGGAAAAGAACGATCCGCTCTCCGCTGCCCTGAAGGGCTATTTCGCCTCCCGCGCGGACTATGCGGGCCGCCTCGAAGGCGTCGGCCGTGCCGCCTCCCATGCGCCCATGCGCTTTGAAAAGCAAGCAAATGCCCGCAGGCTGTTTGGCGACCATCTCTATCTCTCCGCCTCCCGCGTGGAGGTCTATCATAAATGCCGGTTCCAGTATTTTTGCCGCTATGGCCTCGATGCACGGCCGCGCAAAATCGCAAAGCTTGATCCTCTGAGCAGCGGCACGGTGGTGCACGACGTGCTCGAGCGGCTGCTGCGTGCGCATTCCCCGCAGCAGCTCCATGAAATGGGACGGGAACGGCGCGTGGAGGAAATCAAGGCGCTTCTGCTCGCCTATCTGGAGGAAAAGATGGGCGGCGCGCAGGAGAAGCCGAAGCGATTTTCCTATCAGTTCAACCGCCTCGCCGTGGTGCTCGAAGAGGTGGTCGGGCGGCTATGCGCGGAATTCCTGCACAGCAGCTTCGAGCCGACCGATTTTGAGCTGAAAATCGACAGGGACGGGCCTGTTCCCCCTTATTCACTTCTCCTGCCGGACGGCGGCACCTTGCAGATCAAGGGCTCCATCGACCGGGTAGACCGCATGGAGCGGGACGGAAAATCCTATCTGCGTGTCGTCGACTATAAATCCGGCGGCAAAGAATTTTTGCTCTCCGACGTGCTCAGCGGTCTCAATATGCAGATGCTGATCTATTTAATGTGCCTATGGCAGAATGGAGGGGAACGCTACGGCGAAGTCGTCCCCGCGGGCATCCTTTATATGCCCGTCAAAAGCACGCCCGCCACGCTCGGCCGGGATGCGACGCAAACGGAGATCGACAAGGCCCGCGCCAAAGCCTGCCGCATGAGCGGAATGGTGCTCGACCACGCCCTCGTCATCGACGGCATGGAGGATGACGGTAAGGGCATTTTCATCCCCGCCCGCCGGGAAAAGGACGGCGGCGTCAAGGGGACGCTCATCAATCTGACGCAGCTCTCCCGCCTGCAGCAAAAAATGGATGAAATCCTGCGGGCAATGGGCGAAGGCCTGCACCGGGGCGAGATCGGCGCGGTGCCAAGCTTTGGCGCGGGGTACGACCGCGTGTGCGACTGGTGCGATTATAAAAGCGTGTGCGGCTATGAGCCGGGTGCGCCCGTGCGCCCCATCGAAAAGCTGACGCACGCGCAGTCGCTCGAAAAACTGGAAGAGGAGGGAGCGCACCATGGCTGAACGCAAATGGACGCCCGATCAGCAGAATGCGATCGAAGCACGGGGCGGCACGTTGCTCGTCAGCGCAGCGGCGGGCTCCGGCAAGACTGCCGTGCTCGTTGAGCGCGTCATCCAGCGGCTGCTCGACCCGGTCAACGGCTGCGATGCGGACCGGCTGCTTATCGTGACCTTCACAAAGGCGGCCGCGGCGGAGATGCGCGAGCGCATTTCCGCCGCCATCTCCGCAAGGCGCTCTGCGCAGCCAGAGGACGCGCGGCTTTTACGCCAGCAGATGCTGCTGCCCTGCGCCTCCATCTGCACGATCGACAGCTTCTGCAACGATCTCGTGCGCGAAAATTTTCACCGGCTGGACCTCTCTCCGGATTATAAAATCCTCGATGCCGGCGAGCTGACGCTTCTGCGCGGCGAGGCGATGGATGCGGTGATGGAGGAATTCTATCAGGAAAACAGCCCTGCCTTCACGGAATTACTGGAGCTCGTGCGCAAGGGCCGCGATGACGCGGAACTGACGGATACCGTCTACCGCCTTTACGACTATACGCAGGCTTATCCCTTCCCGGAGGAATGGATCAAAAAGGCCCGCACGCTCTGCCGGACCGGCCTGCCGGAAGCGGACAATCCATGGATGGCGGAAATCCGCGCCTATATCCGGGAAGCGCTCTCCTTCGCACAGCTGACCACACAGGGCGCGCTGAACCTTTTGGAATCGGAACCTGCCCTGCTTGAGAAATACGCTCCGGCCTTTCGAAGCGACCTCAACGCCCTATCTCACATTCAGGATGCGCTGGACAACGACGGATGGGATGCGCTGTGCGAAGCGATGGAGTCCATCAAATTTGTACGCCTGCCAAACGCGCCGAAGGATTACACAGATTCTCCCGTCAAGGCCGCCGCAAGGGAGAGCCGCGACCGCGTCAAGGATACGGTCAAGAAAATGCAGGAGGCCCTCTGCGCCAATACGGCGGAAAACGAGGAGGATATGGCCTACCTCGCACCACTTCTCAACAAGCTTTTTGATCTGACGCTGCGCTTTTCCGCAGAGTTTGCACAGTTGAAGAAGGAAAAGCACGCCGCCGATTTCTCCGATATCGAGCATTTGGCGCTCTCCCTGCTCATCGAGCGGCAGGATGGGCGGATTTGCCGCTCCCCGCTCGCAGAAGAGCTGTCCGAACGATATGCGGAAATCCTGGTGGATGAATATCAGGATACCAACGAGGCGCAGGATCTGCTCTTTCGGATGCTCTCCCACAATGAGGAAAATCTCTTTCTCGTCGGCGACGTCAAGCAGAGTATCTACCGCTTCCGCCAGGCCATGCCGGAAATTTTTTTGAACCGGCGGGACAGGCTCCCGCCCTATGAGCATGATAATTACCCCGCCCGCATCACACTCGGGCGCAATTTCCGCTCCCGGAAGGGTGTGACGGGTATGGTCAATTTCCTCTTCCGCCAGCTCATGAGCAAACCGCTCGGCGAGATGGAATATACAAAGGAGGAGGAGCTCGTCCCCGCCGCCTCTTACCCGCAGAGCCAGGAGCCTGATTGTGAGCTTCACCTGCTCGACGCGGGCGATAAAGGCGACAACAGCGCCGCTGTGTATGAAGCGCGCTATATCGCCGCCAGAATCAATCAGATGCTGCGCGAAGGCCTTACCGTTCAGGATGGCGGCAAAACTCGCCCTGCAAGGCGGAAGGATTTCTGCATCTTGCTGCGCGGCGTCAAAGGCAAAGCGGATGTTTATGTGCAGGAGCTTGCACGCTGCGGCGTGCCTGCCTGGGCAGAGCTTTCCGGCGGCTTTTTCGACACGGCGGAGATTCGCACCATGCTTTCCCTGATGCGCATCCTCGACAATCCCCTGCAGGATGTTCCGCTGCTGAGCGTCCTTTTTTCTCCGATCTACGGCTTCACGCCCGACGACGCGGCAGCCCTTCGGGAGATTAAAAAGCACACGCCGCTCTACCGCTGCATGGCGCAGGCGGCAAAGCAGGGCGATCAAAAGTGCGAGGCCTTTTTGTCACAGCTCTCCTTCCTGCGGCGCCTGAGCGCAACGCTGCCTGCCGAATCGCTTCTGCGCCGCATCTATGAGGAAACCGGCTATCCAGCCCTCGTGCAGGCGATGGGCGGAGCCGAACAGCGCGCCGCCAACCTGCAGCTTCTGCTCTCCTACGCGGCAAAGTACGAGGCAGCAGGCCATCAGGGGCTGACGGGATTCATCCGCTTTATCGACCGGCTTGAGGAGCAGCAAGCGCAGCTCTCCGCGGCGTCCGCCGTCTCCGAATCGGCAGACGTGGTGCGCGTGATGAGCATCCATAAGAGCAAAGGGCTCGAATTCCCCGTCTGCATCCTGGCAAACTGCGCGGGCGCGTTCAATCAGTCCGGGCGCAATCAGCGCCTTCTGCTGCATGCAAAGCTCGGCGCGGGGCTGATGCGCCGGGACGAAGAAACATTGCGGCTCTTTTCGACGATCCCGCATACCGCCGTGCGCCTTGCTTCCGAACGCAGTGAGCTCAGCGAGGAGCTGCGCGTTTTATATGTGGCGCTCACGCGCGCGCGGGAAAAGCTGCTGCTCGTGATGACGGCCAAAAATCCGGAGAAAAAGCTCTCCGCCCTCGCGTCAGCGCTGACCGGACAAACCGCAATCCCGCCCTTTGCCGTGCGCAATGCGAAGAGCTATGGCGACTGGCTGCTCACCGCCGCCCTGCGCCACCCGGACGCCGCCCCGCTGCGGGCGCTCCTCCCGGAGCAGGAAATTCCTCTGCTGAATGTGGATTTCTCCCTGCGTACGGTCATCTGTCCTGCGCCCGCTGAGACGGAAGTGGCTGAAGCGACCGATGTGCAGGAGCTGCCGCCCGACCCCGCCCTGGAGGTGGAAATCCGGCGCCGGGTGGACTATGAATATCCATATGCCGCCCTGTCCCGCAGCGTGGCAAAGCGCGCCGCATCCTCGCTGGGCGAGCAGGAAATGCAGTTCTCCATGGTCGGCGTCTCCCGGCCCTCCTTCCTGGAAAAAGAAGGCCTCTCCCCTGCCGAACGCGGCACGACGCTGCATAAATTTATGCAGTTTTCCGATTACCACAAGGCTGGTGACAACCCGGACGCGGAGGTGGAACGGCTTGTTCAAAAAGGCTTCCTCTCCGAAGCTGAGGGGAAGGCGGTGGATCGCAAACGGGTCGCAGCCTTCTTCCAGAGTACGC
>DAWDUP010000027.1:17664-18145 GCA_052346825.1 Candidatus Fimivicinus sp.
AAATTCACCTTCTTTCTCCCTGCCGGAGAGTGCGACGATGGCCTGCCTGATTCGGTTGCGCAGGAAAAGGTGCTCGTGCAGGGCATCGCAGACTGCGTATTTGTAGAGAATGGGAAGCTTATTATCGTCGATTATAAGACCGACCGCATCGCACACGAGGACGCTCTCGTAGAGCGCTACCGGGCACAGCTTTCGGTTTACCGCAGGGCACTTGCGGAATGCATTGGCCTGCCGGTGGGGCAGACGCTGCTGTATTCCTTCCATCTGGGGAAGGAAGTGGAATGTAAATGAGTAAAAGGGCGGCCCGGGCGGCGTGGATGGCGCACCCCGGGCCGTTGTGAGGCAATTAATCGCCTCCTACGCCGTTCCCGGCAGAATGGCCGCCGGCCGCGGCTAGGTAAGTTTGATAGCCTTCGTGGGTTTCTGCATAAGCTTCCGTGAGCACTTTCAGCCGCTCTCGCCCGGCGTGGGTGATCTGGTA
>DAWDUP010000028.1:0-5726 GCA_052346825.1 Candidatus Fimivicinus sp.
TTTTTTCACCGCGCGAGACGCGATGAAAAAATCCCCTCACGAGCCACGCAGTAGGCAAAGCGCTATGCTGCCTCGGCCTTCCGTCAGCAATTACGCTGATGAGGGCAATGCGTGAGAAGTGTTTAGTGGTCATATTTGATCGACTGCGCAACAGACCACTGTGAGAAAATTACGGTTTCACTTAAATAAATTGCAGCGTGAAAAGCTCTCTGGAGGCCAAGGCAGTGCTCAGCGGCGCCGGTTAGGAAAACGATCAGAAACCATGCTTTTTTGTGCTTTTTTCTTCTCTTAGACTTGATCCACAAGCAATACCGCCTCTCTTTGAAAGAGAGGCGGTATTGCGAAAACCGTTTTTATTTATATTTCGGCCTGGCCTGATAGGAGGTATGCAGCACCTCATGCGCGAGGTGGCTGCCCGGCTCGCCGAAGAATTCGGTGTAGACCGTTTTGATCGCATCACTCTCATGCGATTTGCGCACGGGAAGCTTGCGGTCCGCATCGTACAGCGCAGCCGCACGGCGGTTCTTCAGGTCGACGAAGTTGCGCACCACAGCGTGCTGGATCGGCTGGCCGCCGCCGTTGATGCAGCCGCCGGGGCAGCCCATGATTTCAACGAACTGATAGGGGGAAGTGCCGGCCTTGATCTGCTCCATGAGGGTGTGGGCGTTGGCCGTGCCGCTGGCAACGGCAACCTTCAGTTTCATGCCCGCTACATCATATTCCGCTTCCTTGACGCCGTCCATGCCGCGCACATCGGTAAAATCGACATTGTCAAGGGATTTGCCTGTGAGCGTTTCAACAGCCGTGCGAAGAGCCGCTTCCATTACGCCGCCCGTCGTGCCGAAGATGACGGCCGCGCCGGTGCCCTCGCCGAGCGGATTGTCGAATTCCTCATCCGGCAGGTGCTTAAAGTAGATACCTGCGCTCTCGATCATGCGCGCAAGCTCGCGGGTGGTCAGCGCGATATCTACATCCGGATAGCCGGAAGCGGCCTGATCATCGCGCTTGGTCTCGAATTTCTTCGCCGTGCAGGGCATGATGCCAACCACGACGATCTTCTCCGGATCAAGGCCCATCTTCTTGGCATACCAGGTTTTGATCGTCGCGCCGAACATCTGCTGCGGCGATTTGCAGGTGGAGAGGTGTGGGATCTGATCCGGATAGTAATGCTCGCAGTATTTGACCCAGCCGGGGGAGCAGGAGGTGATCATCGGCAGCACGCCGCCGTTTTGCACGCGCTCGATGAACTCGTGCGCTTCCTCCATGATCGTCAGGTCCGCGGCAAAATCAGTATCGAATACCTTATCGAAGCCGAGGCGCCTGAGCGCCGCCACCATCTTGCCCTGCACGTTGGTGCCGATGCTCATGCCGAAGCACTCGCCGAGGGTGGCGCGGATGGAGGGGGCCGTCTGGACGATCACATATTTCTCCGGATCGTTGATGGCGGCGAGCACCTTGTCGGTATCGTCCTTTTCCACCAGCGCGCCGGTCGGGCAATTGACGATGCACTGCCCGCAGGAGATGCAGGAGACATCCGCCAGATCTTTGTCGAATGCGGAGCTGATGTGCGTATCAAAGCCGCGGGCATTCGCGCCGATGACGGAAATTTTCTGCATATCGCAGGCAGCGACGCAGCGGCGGCAGAGGATACACTTGTTGTTATCGCGGATCATATGCGCGGCGGAGTCGTCAAACTCGTAGTGCGGATTTGCGCCCTCATAGCGCGTTTCGTTATCCACGCCGAACTCCTTGCAGAGCTGCTGGAGCTCGCAGTTACCGCTGCGCACACAGGACAGGCACTTGCGGTCGTGCGTGGAGAGGATGAGCTCCAGGGTGATCTTGCGGGAAGAACGCACCTTCTCCGTATTCGTGAAGACCTCCATGCCTTCGTTAACCGGATAGACGCAGGCGGTGACAAGGCTTCTCGCGCCCTTGACCTCCACCATGCAGATCCGGCACGCGCCGATTTCATTGATATCCTTGAGGAAGCACAGCGTCGGGATCTCGATCCCGGCATAGCGCGCCGCTTCGAGGATAGAAATGCCGTTGGGCACACTCAAGGGCATGCCGTTGATTTTGATATTGACCATTTCCATTGACAGGCACACTCCTTTCGTTATTTCTTCTTGATGGCCTGCATCTTCTTGCACTTTTCAACACAGGCGCCGCACTTAATGCACTTGCTGGTGTCGATGGTGTGCGGCTTGCGAATTTCGCCGGAGATCGCGCCCACCGGGCAGGTGCGCGCGCACAGGCCGCAGCCGATGCACTTATCAGCGTCTATGTAGTAATTGAGCAGTGCCTTGCAGACGCCGGCGGGGCACTTTTTATCCACCACGTGCGCGATGTATTCATCGCGGAAGAATTTCAGTGTTGCAAGCACGGGGTTCGGAGCCGTCTGGCCCAGGCCGCACAGGGAATTCTGCTTGATATAGTAGGCGAGCTCTTCGAGCTTGTCGATATCCTCGAGCGTACCCTTGCCGGAGGTGATCTTTTCAAGGATCTCCATCATGCGCTTGGTGCCGATCCGGCAGGGGGAGCATTTGCCACAGGATTCGTCGACCGTAAATTCCAGGAAGAATTTCGCGATGTCGACCATGCAGTTGTCCTCATCCATGACGATCAGCCCGCCGGAGCCCATCATGCAGCCAATGGCAGTGAGGTTATCGTAGTCGATCTCCGTATCCATCAGGGAGGCGGGAATGCAGCCGCCGGAGGGGCCGCCGGTCTGCGCGGCCTTGAACTTTTTGCCGTTGGGGATGCCGCCGCCGATCTCCTCGACGATTTCGCGCAGCGTGGTGCCCATCGGGATTTCCACAAGGCCGGTGTTTTTGATCTTGCCGCCCAGGGCGAAGACCTTGGTGCCCTTGGAGCGCTCAGTGCCCATGGAGGCGAACCATTCGGCGCCTTTGAGAATGATCTGCGGGACGTTGGCGAAGGTTTCCACGTTATTCTCCGTTGTGGGCTTGCCGAACAGGCCCTTTACCGCTGGGTAAGGCGGACGCGGGCGGGGCTCGCCGCGGTTGCCCTCGATGGAGGTCATCAGCGCGGTTTCCTCACCGCAGACGAACGCGCCTGCGCCGAGGCGGATGTGTAGGTCAAAATTGAAGCCGGAGCCGAAGATATTCTTGCCCAGCAGGCCGTATTCCCGTGCCTCGCGGATGGCGATCTCCAACCGGTTGACCGCGATCGGATACTCCGCGCGCACATAAATATAGCCTTCCGTCGCGCCGACGGCGTAGCCGCAGATGGCCATGGCCTCTACGATGCAGTGCGGATCGCCTTCCAGCACGGAGCGGTCCATAAACGCGCCGGGGTCGCCCTCGTCTGCGTTGCAGACGACATATTTCTGATCCGCCTTGTTCATGGCGGCCAGCTCCCACTTGCGGCCGGTCGGGAATCCGCCGCCGCCGCGGCCGCGCAGGCCGGAATCCTTGATGACCTGGATGACCTGCTCGGGTGTGTATTCGGTCAGGCACTTTGCAAGCGCCTGATAGCCGTCGTAGGCGATATATTCATCGATATTTTCCGGGTCGATCACGCCGCAGTTGCGCAGCGCGACGCGCTTTTGCTTTTTATAGAAATCAGTCGATTCAATGCTCTTGACAATATCCTGATGAACGGTATCATCATACAGCAGGCGCTTGACGATGCGGCCCTTGAGCAGGTGCTCCTCGACGATCTCGGGGACGTCCTCCACCTTGACCTCACTGTAGAAGCAACCCTCCGGATAGACGATCATAATCGGGCCAAGTGCGCACAGGCCGTGGCAGCCGGTCTGGACGACCTTGACCTCGTCGGCAAGGCCCTTCTCCGCAATCTGCGCTTCCAGCGCCTCAATGATCGCGGGCGCGTTTGCGGAGGTACAGCCGGTACCGCCGCAAACCAGTACATGGGAACGATACATTGCTTTTCCTCCTTACTTATTTGGCGATTGCGCCAACGGTATATTCCGTAACGACGTTGCCGTTGACCAAATGGTCCGTCACAACGCGGGCGGCTTTTTCCGCCGTCATCTTGACATAGGTGACCTTCTCCTTGCCCGGCTCCAGAATCTCGACGATCGGCTCATACTGACACATGCCGATGCAGCCGGTCTGAGCCACGGTAACGTTTTGCAGGTGGCGCTTCTCCACCTCGTCCATAAACGCGTTGAGGACCGGACGCGCGCCCGCTGCAATGCCGCAGGTGGCCATGCCGACTACGACGCGGGTGACGTCGCTCTGATCCTCACGGACGGTCATCTTTTCCTTTGTCTTTTCCTTTATTGCCATCAATTCTTCGAGTGTTTTCATTGAGTAACACCTCCACATATCATTTGGGTCTGTTCGGTGAGATAATCCTGGATCCATTCGCGCACCTCAGGCGTGTCGAGCGGCACCCCTTCGAGGATTTTGCGCAGCTCGCGCGTATCGATGGTGAATTCCTTCCCGTCTTTTTGCCGGCGATAGCAGAAATCGCGGTCCGTATTCATACAGATGAGCATGGTAACGGTGGAGCAGATATCCCCCAGAGGGATAAAATCCACATGGTCTGTATGAAACAGCGCCATGACGGTCGTCCCCTTGCCGGGCTCGGAGGTGATCTCGAAGCCTCCGCCCGTCATTTCTGCCGCCATGCGAAACAGTGGGATGCCCATGCCGACCTTGCGGGTCGTACGGGTAGTGTAGAACGGGTCAGCCACGCTTTTGAGCTTCTCCGGCGTCATGCCGCAGCCGTCGTCTGCAATCCGGATGGTCAGCAGCCTTTCGGCGGTATCCTCCCGGATGTCAATTTCAATGAGCTTTGCGCCGGCTGAGATGGAATTCTGCGCAATATCCAGAACATTGAGTGACAGTTCACGCATCGCTTAATCCATATATTTCTGCAGGATGCCCGGGATTTCATCGGCGGTGAGCTTGCCATAGACATCGTCATTGATCATCATGACGGGGGCAAGGCCGCATGCACCGATGCAGCGGCAGGCGGTTACGGAGAAACGGCCGTCTTCCGTGCACTCCTCAGGGCCGCAGTTCAGCATTTCGCACACCTTGTCGAGCACTTCCTGTGCGCCCTTTACATAGCAAGCGGTACCCAGGCAAACGGAAATGTGGTAGGTGCCCTTCGGGGAGAGCGCAAACTGCGCATAAAAGGTGGACACGCCGTACACCTTTTCGAGCGGCAGGCCCATGCCGTCTGCGATCATAACCTGCACCTCAAAGGGCAGGTAGCCGTAGATCTGCTGCGCCTGCTGCATGACATGCATGAGCATGCTTTTGTCATGCTTGTTTTCCTCAATCACGGCCTTGAGCTGCGCCTCCTGCTCAGCGGTGCCGTGAAAGGGGATACTGCTGACTTTTTTGAGCATTGACTGATTCCTCCTTACGGATATGTGACTGTACCTGTGAATGCGGCCTGTGCCGATCCGAACGGTGCGCCGTGCAATCTGGCTGCGCCCAATCGCCGCACTCCTCTGCGTCAGATGTGTTAAATTTTTAACAAATCTGCGCATCCATACCGATAAATTATAGCAGAAATAGAATAGGAAATCTACGGTGTTAGCAGAAGATAACAAAAAAATTGTTGGAAATACAATAAAAAAGAGAGAAAGATAACGAAAAACGGGGAAACACACAGTAGAAAGGGATAAAAAATTCTGGGAAAAGGGGAAGCATCCAGAAGATGTAATGTGATTTGCTGCTGGAAAGCCGTTCATCTGGCTCTAAAAATTGGCACAGTGGGCCTCT
>DAWDUP010000028.1:5736-16459 GCA_052346825.1 Candidatus Fimivicinus sp.
CTTTGGTGAGGCAGCGAACAGAGCACTTTGCTTTGTTACTTGCTACGCTTTGGAAACCAGTATCCTGCCTATCACCATTTTTGTGCAGGGCATTCTCAGCCTCTATTCTCCTACGTGCTGCCGTTATGCAGGTTAAATGGTGAAAGTCAACTGAAAAAAGCATTTGCGAACCATCATCACCGGCTCGCAAATGCTTTTTTGCAAGGGCGCGGCAGCTTATTTCATCTGTGCACGCGCCCGGCGGATATTTTCGACGAAGCGGCGGCCGATTTCCGTGATCTTTTGATAATCGCCTGTCTTCGCGCCGGCGGTCAGCGAGCTTCCCGCACCAACGGCGACCGCGCCCGCCTTGATCCAATCGGCCACGTTATCTACATCCACGCCGCCGGTCGGCATCATCTTCGCGTAGGGGATCGGGCCGCGGATGGCCTTGATGATCTTCGGGCCGAATACGTCGCCGGGGAAGACCTTCAGGATATCGGCGCCCGCTTCCATTGCCATGACTGCCTCGCGCACGGTCATCACGCCGGGCATGATGGGCACGCGGTAGTGATTGCAGAGCTTAACCGTTTCCGGATCAAAATAGGGGGAGACGACATACTGCGCGCCGTTGAGGATGGCAATGCGGGCAGTCGCCGCATCCATCACGGTGCCCGCGCCAAGGATGATGCCGCCGCCCGCATAGCGCTTAGCAAGGTCGGCGATCACTTTATCAGCCTGCGGGACGGTGAAGGTCAGCTCGATTGCTGCCACACCGCCCTCCATGCAGGCGTCCGCAATGCGGATGGCCTGGTCGCTCGTCTCCGCCCGGACGACGGCGACGATGCCTGCCTCCTGGATGCGGGTCAATACGGTTTCTTTATCCATCTCAAATCAGTCCTTTCTTTCATTAATCTAAAAAGCGGGTTATCTCTGAACCCTTGCGCCTGCGCCTTTCATGACGTTTTGAACCTCTTTGAGGCTCGCCATAGAGGTGTCGCCCGGTGTCGTCATAGCAAGCGCGCCGTGCGCAACGCCAAAATTGACCGCCTGCTGCGCGTCGCCTGTGGTCATCAGCCCATAGATCAGGCCGGATGCGAAGCTGTCGCCGCCTCCGACGCGGTCATAGATTTCAAGCCCCGGCAGGTCGAGCCCGCGGTAGAGCTGCCTATCTGCCCAGCAAATGGCGCTCCAGTCGTTAACCGTAGCGGTCTTGACGGCGCGCAGGGTGGTGGCTACCACCTTGAAATTCGGATAGACCTTGACCGCCTCCTCAATCATTTTGCCATAGCCCTCGATGCTCAGGGTTTTCAGGTTTGCATCATTGCCTGGCACCTCAAAGCCGAGGCAGGCGGTAAAATCCTCCTCGTTGCCGATCATCACGTCGACATATTTGGCGAGCTCGCGGTTGACCTCCTGCGCTTTTTTCTGCCCGCCGATATCCTTCCAGAGGGAAGGGCGGTAGTTTAAGTCGTAGGAGACGACGGTGCCCCACTTTTTTGCGGCTTTCACGGCCTCCAGCACGACCTGCGCCGTGGTTTCAGAAAGGGCTGCAAAAATACCGCCCGTGTGCAGCCAGCGTGCGCCGAGGCGGCCGAAGATAAAATCCCAGTCAATGTCGCCGGGCTTGAGCTGCGAAGCCGCGGTATGCCCACGGTCCGATACGCCGACCGCGCCGCGGATGCCGAAGCCGCGCTCCGTGAAATTCAGGCCGTTTCGCACATTGCGGCCGATGCCGTCATAGGCCTTCCATTCGATCAGGGAGGTGTCAACGCCGCCCTGTAAAATGAAATCCTCTATGAGACGGCCCACTTCATTGTCGGCAAGAGCGGTCACCACCGCCGTATGCAGGCCGAAGCAGCGCCGGAGCCCACGCGCGACGTTGTATTCGCCGCCGCCCTCCCAGGCGCGGAAGGAGCGCGCGGTTTTGATGCGCCCGTCGCCAGGGTCGAGGCGAAGCATGACTTCGCCGAGGGAAATTTCGTCAAACAGGCAATCCTGCTTGGCGCGAAGATTCAAATCCATTGTCAACCATCCTTTGCCGAAAAAATGTTTGTGTTTATACGCCGGAATAGGCTGAGAAGCCGCCGTCCACCGGGACGATGATGCCGGTGACGAAGCTTGCATACGCTTCGTCACAGAGATAGAGCAGCGTACCCGTCAGGTCTTCCGGCACGCCGAAGCGCCTGAGCGGTGTGTGGGAGAGGATTTTCTCGCTGCGGGGGGTGAGGGAGCCGTCCTCATTGTAAAGCAGCGTTTTATTCTGGTTGGTGGAAAAAAAGCCGGGCGCGATGGCGTTGACGCGGATGCCCACATCCGCAAAATGCACGGCCATGAACTGCGTAAAATTCGATACAGCCGCCTTTGCCGCCGAATAGGCCGGGATTTTGGTCAGGGGTCGGTAGGCGTTCATGGAGGACACGTTGACGATGCATGCATTCTCCCTGCCGACCATGTCCTTTGCAAAGGCCTGTGTCGTCAGGAGTGTGCCGAGGAAATTGAGATTGAAGACAAATTCGATACCCTTCGGATCGAGGTCGAAGAAGGTTTTGACCCCTTCTACCTTTTGCTGTAAATCCTCAGGTTCCAGCGTCTCCTTCGTCGTCGTGCCGAGCGGAGAGTTGCCGCCCGCGCCGTTTAAGAGAATATCGCAGGCACCGAAGGCCTCGTTGACCGTCCGGCGCGCCTGTTCGAGGCTCTCCGCGCTGAGCACATCGCACGCTATACCGATCGCTACGCCGCCGGCAGCCGTGATTTCATCCGCGACGGCCTGCGCCGCTTCCTTGCGGATATCGAGCACCGCAACCTTTACGCCGGACGCGGCCAGATCCTTTGCAAAGCCGCTGCACAATACTCCGCCACCGCCGGTGACAACCGCCACGCGGCCTTTTAAATTTTCGTGTTTGATCATGAGATTCATCCTTTCTGATTGGTTTGATGATGCCCTATCTGCTTTTGGCAACGGCCTCCCACAGGCCGTTGAGATACGCCGCGCCCAGCGCACGGTCATAGAGGCCGTAGCCCGGGCGGGCTACTTCATTCCAGAGCATACGCCCGTGGTCGGGGCGGATATAGCCGTCGAAGCCCACATCCTGCAGGGCCCTGACGATCTCATACAGATCGAGCGAGCCGTCCGCTGAGAGATGGGAGGTTTCATGGAACCGCCTGCCCTCGACCTTTACATTGCGCAGGTGCGCAAAATAGATGCGGTTCCCAACCTCGCGGATCATGGCGGGCAGGTCGTTGTCTTTACTTGCGCCGAGTGAGCCTGTGCAGAAGGTCAGGCCGTTGCAGGGGCTGTCGACGAGCTTTAAAAAGCGGCGCAGCGCCTTGATATCCGTGATGATGCGCGGTAGGCCGAAGATGCCCCATGGCGGATCGTCCGGGTGGATCGCCATTTTGACGCCGCATTCCTCGCAGACGGGGATGATCTCCTCCAGAAAATGCTGGAGATTACGCCACAGGTCCTCGTCAGTAACGCCCTTGTATTTCTGAAACAGCTCTTTGATCTCGCCCATGCGCTCCGTTTCCCAGCCAGGCATGGCGTAGCCGTTGGAATTCTCGTCAATTTCGCGGAACATATCCTCCGGACTTTTGCCTTCGATCTGCGCGCCGTCGTAGGACAGGCAGGTTGCGCCGTCCGTAAGACGCATGGCGAGATCGGTGCGCGTCCAGTCGAAGATGGGCATGAAGTTATAGCAGATGACCTTCACGCCGGCCTCTGCCAGGTTTCGGATGGAGGTTTTGTAGGCTTCGATATACTGCTCGGCGGAAGGCGCGCCCAATTTGATATCCTCATGGACGTTGACGCTCTCGATGCATTCCATCGTGAGCCCTGCGGCCTCGATTTCCGCTTTCATCTTCAAAATGCGGTCGAGCGGCCAGGGCTCTCCCGCGGGCAGGTCGTGCAGGGCGGGCACTACGCCCGTCACGCCCGGCACCTGCCGAATTTGTTCGAGCGTAACGGTGTCTTTTTCCGCGCCGAACCAGCGCATTGTCATTTGCATGCAATCACCTTTTTCTTTCATCTTTACATAATGGCCTCATCCAGATGGATGGATTCATAATCGAGTCCGTTTTGCGCATACAGCGAAAAGAGCAGCCTGCTTGCTCTGGTCCCTTCCCATACGCCGATGGGAAACGGCTTTCCGCCCGGCACAAGGGCGCGGTAAAAGGCGTCGATCAGCCGCGCGTGGCTTGATCCCCAATAGGCCTTGCCCGGCGCTTTCTCCTCGTCCCTGCATAAGAGCTCAATTTGATTGCCGGAAAGGCGATAAAGCCTTGCGCCTTCCAGGCGGAGCACCTCCCGTTCGCAGGCGAGCTCCAGCAGGACGGGCGCATCGTCCGCATAGGCGGTTGTGGCGTAAAAAACGCCGGTAATGCCGCTTTGATACTGCAACAGGGCGCAGGCAGTATCCTCCACCTCTATGATGCCCTGCAAATGGTCATTTACGATATGGCCCTGAATTGCCGCAATCTCTCCGCCGAGATACCGCATTAAGTCGAGCGTGTGAATCGCCTGATTGGTCAAAACGCCGCCGCCCTCTTTTGCTAGCGTACCGCGCCAGCCGCTCTGCGTGTAATACGCTTCTTTCCGGCTCCAGGTGACAAAGGCGCGTATGGCCATGAGTTTACCGCCCACGCCGGAGAGCAGCCGCTCCTTCGCCACGGTTACGCAGGGGTTAAAGCGGTTTTGGAAGCACACACCGTACTGTGCGGACGATTGTTCAGCCGCGTTGATCAGCGCTGCGAGCTGATCAGGCGAGATCGCTGCGGGCTTTTCAGAGAGGACGTGGATTCCTCTTTGCAGCGATTCGATCGCCATCGGGACATGCAGGGAATGCGGCGTGCAGAGATGGATAACGTCCGACCGCTCCCGGTCCATCAGTTCCCAAAAGCTTTGAAAGGGCTTGCCGCCGAAGCGCGCACAGAATGCTTCTGCCCGCTCCATCCTGCAGTCGGCAGCAGCGGTCAGAAGCACATCCTCCCGCCGACTAAGCGCAAGGCCATGCACCTGCGCGATATTGCCGCAGCCGATGATGGCAGCTTTTTGCATAAGAAACGTCCTTCCCGTCAGGAACCGAAGGTTCCTTCCACATTGAATACAACGGCCTTGCCAGGCTCCTTTTTGGCCTTGGAGGAGGCAATGCGCTTTTTCAGCTCCGCGGCGAATAAATCCTCGTCGAGCGGGAGGGTAACCGTGTCATTCAGCCAGGAGGAGAGGAACATCGCGTTGGAGAGCGTCAGGCCGTTGATGCCCTCCTCCCCGCGCGCGATGAGCGGCTCGCCGCGCAGGATCGCCGCGGCAAAGGCGCGCAGGATGCCGTCGTGCTGCGAGTTTTCACCATCTGTCTCGATATTAATGAAATGACCGTCCATCCGGCCAAAGCCCTCCGGGCAGGTATCGATGAAATGCTGCTGGGCATCCTCCAGCTCATAGACGGAAAGCTTCCCATTTTCGCACAGGATCGTCGCCCGGTCGAGCACGATTTCAAAGCGGTTCGTGCCGGGATACTCTCCAGTGGTGGAGATAAAAACGCCGGTGGCGCCGTTTTCATATTCCACATAGGCGGTCACGTCGTCCTCCACCTCGATATCGTGAAAATGGCCCTCCTTGCAGAAGGCGCGCACCTTCAGGGGCATGCCGCAGATCCACTGCCACAGGTCAAGGTTGTGCGGGCACTGGTTTAAAAGCACGCCGCCGCCCTCGCCTGCCCAGGTGGCGCGCCAGCCGCCGGAGTTATAGTAGGACTGGCAGCGGAACCAGTCGGTGATCATCCAGTTGGTGCGGCGGATCGCTCCGTATTTTCCGCTGGAAACGAGTTCCTTCATCTTGCGGTAAATATGATTCGTGCGCTGGTTGAACATCACGGCGAAGATTTTGTCGCTCCTGGCCGCCACCTCGTTCATTTCGCGCACCTGCTTGGTATAGACACCGGCGGGCTTTTCCGTGATCACGTGCAGATGGTGCGCGAGCGCCTCCATGACAAGCTGGGGGTGGTTGTAGTGCGGCGTGGCGATGATGACCGCGTCGCATAGCCTGCTCTCAAAAAGCGCCATTGCGGTGGAAAAGGTTTCGATCGGCTGATTCGCCTTCTGCGCCGCCTCCAGAGCTGCCTGAAGCCGCTGGGGATTGATATCCGCCACGGCAGTGACCTTCAGCTCCGGCACGTTGCCGTTGAGAATATGATTCAGATGACCCGAGCCCATATTCCCCACACCGACGATACCAAAGCGTACCTGTTGCATAGGGTTCCTCCTTTCGAAGTATTGATCTGCTATGCATCCAGGCTGTCGAGCAGCCGGTGCATCGCCTGTGCGGCTGCGTCAAATGCCGCGCGGTTGGTCGGATAGGTATACTGCTCCATCTTCTGCGCCGTCTCATGATCGTTTTCCAGCGTATCAGATGTGGTTCCAGGGAGAGAAAACGTTTGCCCTCCATCTTTTTGAAACGGCGCAGGATTTCTTGGACATGACCGTCTCCTGCGCCCACCGGAACCACGCTGCCATCCGCCATTTTAGCGTCCTTTATGTGCATATAGAGGATATAGGGCTCGAGCATCTCATAGGCCTCCAACGGCTGAACGCCGCACTGGATGAAGTTTGCCGGATCGAACACCCCGGCAAGCCGCCCCTCAAAATGCCGGTAAAGGTCAAGGCAGCGTTCCGCCGTGTCGCCGTAGATTTCCTTTTCGTTTTCATGGCAGCACAGCACATGATGTTCAAGCGCGTAATCCGCCATCCGGCCGACACGAGAGAAGACCTCGTCCCGGTAGGCTTCGTAGCTTTGGTCCTCTTCAAAATAAAAGCTGAATATACGAATCAGGCGGCAGCCGAGGATTTTGGCAACCTCAACCGTATTTTCAAACGCCTCAAAATGCGGCTCAAAATCATCCGCAATATTGATCTTGCCGTAAGGAGAGCCGATTGCGGAGACCTGTGTGCCCTCAGAATCGAGCTTTGCCTTGAGCACCCAGGCGTCGTCTGTAGATAGGGTGGAAATATTGCCCTGAGGAAGCCCACGGAGCTCCAAATGCGTGATTCCGTTTGCATGGCACGCGCTGATCTGCTCGTCCAGATCAATGCCCGCCTCGTCCGAAAAGGCGGAGAGAATAAATTCTGCCACTGTTCATCAACTCCTGCTGCCACGTTTCCCCGACCCGCGGCCGTTATGTTTCAAGCTTCATTTTACCACCTTTTTGAAGGAGAAAAAACGGGTATTTTCAATTTTTTCTCTTTCAAAACGGCTTTTTTGCAAAATATGTCTGTTGTGCCCTCTTGAGGGAATGTTATAATGGGAAAACGGAAAGAACCGGGCAATCTCTGGGAACGCTTCGGACCTTTGTGTGAAAAGAATGGAAGTTGCACAATGCAATCTGTGATGACGAACCCACCATGCTGGAATACTTGGATGCACTCGTAAACATCGGGAGTGAGGCGAAAAAGACAAGCGCACTGCGGAACGGACATATGCCTTCCGCAGTGCACTTTTTCTTCTATGGATTGTTTTGTGTTTAAAATAACCATTACGCGCCGGTAAAGCATTGTACCCAGTAAATCTGGCCATTTTTTTGATAGCAGCCAACGCCGATATGGACAAAAGATCCATTAAGGATATTGGAGCGGTGTGTGGAGCTGTTCATCCAACCGCTCATGACGGACGCCGGGCTGTCAGAGCCGCGCGCAATGTTTTCACCGGCAGCGTTGGAATCTGGAAAAGCGGTGAAGCATGCGCTGCCGTCCGGGCGGTCATGGGAATATTTCTGCGAGAGTTCGACCACACGTACCCGGGCTGTTTGATCAAGAGCTGTTGTTTTGGTGAGTGGCGCCAGCCCCTGCTTAGCCCATTCCTGATTGACGAGGGATACGACTTGTGCTTCAAAATTGCTAAGGAAGGGCTCTGCCTCTGCCGATTTGACGGTGGTTGTAGGCGCTTGCGTTGCCTTTTGTGCGGGGCGGGAGGTGGCGCCCGGCTTGCTGCTCTCGGCAGTGGTTGCTGCTCTGGCAGCTGCAGTTGTTGGTGGACGGATACTGGTGACAGTGGCACCGCCTGTAGCCTCCGTATGCACTGTTGGCAGCTCGGCTTTTAACGAACTGGTCGGGCCGATCGTGGAGGAAGGCTGCGTTTGCGTGCTTTCCGGCGTATTTTCTGAAGCGCATGCAGCCAGCAGTACTGCGAGGCAAACGCCCAATAATGCGGCACATCTGAAAGGTTGCCGCCAAGTTTTTTTGACTTTCATTTTGTGGTTCCCTTCATTTGTATCATTCAAGACTGTGAATTACCGGCTTTTTTATTTTTCACGATGCTGAGAGATCAGCGTGTGTTTCAGATCCCATAGCTTCTGAGAAAGATCAACATAGTACTGATGTGGATTTTCAAAGCGCAGCACCTCTTCCCAAAGCGTATCGACCTGCTCCGCGCAGTAGGAGCGAATTTTCTCAATCGCCGGGGCAGGGTAGACGCATGCACCACCGTCGAAAATCCGGCGCAGCAGCGGGCGGGCCAGGAAATTATCCACCGTTTTGCGCTTCCATGTGAATTCCGGGTCAAACAGTTCATACGGCGCGCGCTCATCGATGATCTCATCCATTAACGTAATGACATCCGCGATCGCTTTGCCGCTGTCGCGGTCGAAGAGCCGCCATACAGTTTTGGCGCCCGGGGTTGTAATTTTGCTGACATTTTCACTGAGCTTGATCTTAGGGACGATGCCGTCCGCCGTTTCGATGGCGGCAAGCTTATATACGCCGCCAAATACCGGATCGGAGGCTGCAGTGATGAGGCGCTCGCCCACACCGAAAGAATCCACTCTGGCGCCTTGGATGAGCATGTCACGGATGATATATTCGTCCAATGCATTGGAAGCGACGATGGAACAATCCGGGAAGCCCGCTTCATCCAGCATTTTGCGCATCCGCTTGGAGAGATAGGTGATATCGCCGCTGTCAATGCGCACGCCCTTCGGACGGCAGCCGCGCGGCAGCAGCTCGCGGCGGAAGGCCTCGATCGCATTCGGCAGGCCGGAATGAAGCGTGTCATAGGTGTCGACGAGCAGGGTGCAATTGTCCGGGTATTCGCGCGCGTAGGCACAGAAGGCATCCAGCTCGCTGTCGAAAAGCTGAATCCAGCTGTGCGCCATGGTGCCCAGCGCAGGGATACCGAAATCGCGCTCGCAGATCGTACAGGCCGTGCCGACACAGCCGCCGATATAAGCGGCGCGCGCACCGTATACAGCGCCATCGAAGCCCTGCGCCCGGCGGGAGCCGAATTCCATCACACCGCGGCCCTGAGCGGCGCGCACGATGCGGTTGGCTTTGGTGGCGATCAGGCTCTGATGATTGATGCACAGCAGCAGCATCGTCTCGACGAACTGCGCCTGAATGATCGGGCCGCGCACGGTAACGATCGGCTCGCCGGGGAAAATGGGTGTCCCCTCCGGGACAGCCCAAACATCGCAGGCGAATTGGAAATGCCGCAGATAATCAAGAAATGCCTCGCTGAATCCGTGACCTCGCAGTGCATCGAGATCCTCCTCTGAAAAGGAGAGATTTTTCAGATAGTCGATCATCTGTTCCACACCGGCCATAATCACGAATCCTCCGCCGTCGGGAATCCGGCGAAAAAAAAGGTCGAAATAGGCGATCGTATCCTTGAAACCGCTTTGAAAATAGCCATTGGCCATTGTCAGCTCATAAAAATCAGTTAGCATGGTCAGATTTAATTTGTTGTCCGTGTGTTCCATGGTTGCTTTCCTCGCTTTTTTCAATAATCGAAGGGATAAAATGCTTGTTCCTAAAAATAGAATCAATTATTTTTTATTATAACACCTTTTTTCGCATATGGTTCTCTTTTTCTGATTTTTCCTGCTCTTGCTCTGAGAGAGTGAAAAGAGCGAAGCACAGGCGTGTGTTTTGTTTCTTTTGCACCTTGCGCCAGAGGAAAAAAGAAACAAATTTTTGCATTGCCTTTATAAAATTTTTTTCTCAAATAGAGAAAGCACTTGTTTTTTTCTTCTTTCTAGGTTATAATACGCGTGAAGTAAAAGACATCCTGTTGTCTTTTCTTTGAGCCAGCAAAACACCGCAGACCCGTCGGCCCCCCTATATCCGGTCCGTCATGCGGTAAACGGCGCGGGCTTTGGCTGCAGCGTGGCTTGTGTTGCCCATCAGACGCCGTGTATATTTTTATGGAGAGGTGTATGGTCATGAGAATCAGAAAGCAGCCGCTCGGCGATCGTAATATCGTCGGAGCAAAAGTAGAGCAGTCCCGTAAGGCAATCGGCATGAAGCAGAAGGATCTTTTGACCCAGCTGCAGGTGCGCGGCATTGATCTGAATGCCTCCGGCCTGTCAAAGCTGGAGGGTCAGTTGCGATATGTCACGGATACGGAGCTCGTCGCTTTGAGCGATGTTCTTGGCGTGTCGATTGACTGGCTGGTCGGAAAAGAGAACTAAACAAATTGACAACCATGAAACGCCGCTGTTCCGTCTGGAACAGCGGCGTTTTAGGCTGTTAATAGAGAACGGCGGATATATCGTTGGAGAGATTCAACACAACAACCGTTACGCTTCCCTGGATCTTTCGCGCAATCGGCGCGTCGGATGGGAATACAATGTGTCGATTTGCTCATTTTCTGCATCCCCTCTGAAAGGCGGCCCCGCCCTGCGGCCATCTGCTGGCCGTAAGGCAGAGGTATTTCTGGGAAACAAGAAGCAGGTAACGCTGCCACGTCGCCCGGCATCAT
>DAWDUP010000028.1:16469-18143 GCA_052346825.1 Candidatus Fimivicinus sp.
GAGGAGGTGCACGATGATCAAATTGGGAAAAGAAGCCGCAGACCCGTCCGTTCAGCCTGCAGAACAAATTGGAATTTAACGTTATCAAGCACGGATTCTATTAAATAAACGAATAAAATAGAAAAGCTTATATTTTTGGAAAGGACGGTTTCCTATGAGACAAATCACCGCGATCCACGACGGCTGGCTGTTTACCAAAAACGCGCCGCAGCAAACGCCGCCCTCCGCACTGCCGCAGGACTGGGAGGCGGTCACTCTTCCGCACACCTGGAACAATCTCGACGGACAGGATGGAGGCAGCGATTATTACCGCGGCGCCTGCTGGTATTGCCGCGCGCTTTCCATTCCTGTGCCGGCGGAGGGTGGGCGCGTCTATCTTGAAATTCAGGGCGCAAACAGCATCTGCGAGGTATATCTCAACGGGCAGAAGGCAGCGCGCCATGAAGGCGGATTTTCGACCTTCCGTGCAGATTTGACGCCATACCTCAATGCAGAGGGCGAAAACCTGCTGGCTATTTTAGTGGATAACGGCGTAAATGATACCGTTTATCCTCAGATGGCGGATTTCACATTTTTCGGCGGGCTGTATCGGAAGGTGAGCCTTATTTCCGTGCCGGAAAGCCATTTTGACCTCGATTATTACGGCGCTCCGGGCCTGCGCGTGACGCCGCTTCTCAAGGACGGCGCAGCGGATATCGCATTGGAAGCGTATCTGACGAATGCGCGCGACGGGCAGACGCTGCTCTTCGAAATCTATGATAGTGGGGACGACTGCATTGCCCGTACGCAAGCGGATATCCATCAGGGTACGGCCTCCATTCGCCTGGAAAACCCGCATCTGTGGGATGGTGTGGAAGATCCGTATCTCTACAAAGCCTGCGCGAAGCTGCTGGAGGGCGGCACGGAGCTCGACGCGGTTTGTACGCACTTCGGCGTGCGCACTTTTGAAGTGCGTCCGGACACGGGCTTTTCTCTCAACGGGAGGCCCTATCCGCTGCACGGTGTTTCCCGCCATCAGGATCGGTTGGATAAGGGATGGGCGATTGGCGAAAAGGAGCATGAGGAGGATATGAAGCTCATCCAGGAGGTGGGCGCGAATACTATCCGCCTGGCGCACTATCAACACGACGCTTATTTCTACGATCTGTGTGACGAGGCCGGCATGGTTGTCTGGGCGGAAATTCCGTTTATCTCGATGTTCCTGAATACGCCTGGGGCGCGGGAGAATACGCTCCAGCAGATGCGCGAGCTCGTTGTGCAGAATTACAACCATCCCTCCATCTGCTTCTGGGGAATCTCCAACGAAATCTCCATCGGTGGCGAGAGCGAAGCGTTGCTTTCCAATCTTCATGCGCTCAATGACCTGGTTCATGAGCTTGATCAAACAAGGCTCACTACCATGGCGAATCTTTCGATGGTCGAAAACGACAGCCCGCTCAACCATATTACCGATGTGATTTCCTATAACCACTATTTCGGCTGGTATCTCGGCAAGGTGGAGGACAATGCTCCCTGGCTGGATACCTTCCACGCGGAAAACCCGGAGGTTTGCCTCGGCATTTCGGAATATGGCTGCGAAGGCATCACTACGCTTCACAGCACATCCCCCAAGGTGCGGGATTACAGCGAGGAATACCAGGCCTATTACCATGAAAAAATGCTGGAAACCTTCGC
>DAWDUP010000029.1:0-1244 GCA_052346825.1 Candidatus Fimivicinus sp.
GGGTAGCCGGGGCAGGCGAGGAATTTGCCGTAGCGCCCTACCTTGACCACCATCATCCGCCCGCATTTCTCGCAGGGAATATCCGTCTGATCCTCCGCGAGCTTGATTTTGACGTCCTTCATCTCCTCCTTGACCTTCTGGAGGGTCGTGTCGAAATCATCGTAAAACTCGTGGAGCATCTTGATATAATCCTCCTGCCCTTCGCCAACCTTATCGAGCGAGGATTCCATGGAGGCTGTAAACTTTGTATTGACGATTTTGGGGAACTTCTCCCGCAACAGCTTTGTCATCGCCTCCCCCAGCTCTGTGGGGTGCAGCTGCTTCGCCTCGCGCTTGACATAATCCCGGCTGGTGATCGTCGAAATGATAGAGGCGTACGTGCTCGGGCGGCCGATTCCGTTTTCCTCCAATGTTTTGATGAGGGAAGCCTCCGTGTAGCGTGGCGGCGGCTGGGTAAAGTGCTGGTTGCCGCCGATCTCCTTGAGCTTTAATTTGTCGCCTTCCTTGATCTCCGGCAGCCTGCCATCGGATTCCACGTCGTCCGTGCTCTCCTCGTATAAAATGGTAAAGCCGTCGAATTTGATGGAATAGCCGCTGGCTGTAAAGAGGTAATGCCCGCCTTCCTGCGGCTCCTGCTCAGGCACTGCCTCGATCTCCGCCCGGACGGTATTCTGAATGCAGTTGGCCATCAGGCTCGCCATGAAGCGCTTCCAGATCAGGTTATACAGCTTATATTGATCGGAGGTCAGGCTCTTCCTCGCCTGCTCCGGGGTGAGCTCCGGCATGGTGGGGCGGATCGCCTCGTGGCCATCCTGCGCGTTGGCACGGGATTTGAAATAGCGCGGTTTATCCGGCAGGTATTTCTCGCCCCAATGCTCCCTGATATAATCGTTTCCCTGCGCGCGCGCCTCCTCGGAGATACGCAGAGAGTCCGTTCTCATATAGGTGATTAGACCCACAGAGCCGATACCCTCTACTTCAACGCCCTCATAGAGCTCTTGCGCCGCCTTCATCGTCCGGCGGGCCTGAAAGCCCATGCGGCGGGATGCCTCCTGCTGCAGGGTGGAGGTGATAAACGGCGGAGCCGGACTTTTGCGGCGCGTGCCCTTTTTAACGGCCTTTACCCGATACTGCGCGCCTTCGAGCTGTGCGAGAATCGCGTCGGCCTGCTCCTTGTTTTCGATCTTGATCTTACCCTGCTCGTTGCCGTAGAACGCGGCGGCGAAGACGCGGCGCGTGCCCGG
>DAWDUP010000029.1:1258-9737 GCA_052346825.1 Candidatus Fimivicinus sp.
AGCGACCAATATTCCTCGGGCTTGAAGGCTCGGATCTCCTCTTCGCGGTCGACAATCATCCGCAGCGCCACGCTCTGCACGCGCCCGGCGGAGAGGCCGCGGTGAATTTTCTGCGAAACAAAGGGGCTGAGCTTATAGCCCACCAGCCGGTCGAGAATGCGGCGCGCCTGCTGCGCGTTGACCAGGTCCATATCTACGGCATGGGGATGCTCCATGCCGTTTTTCACGCCCGTCTTCGTGATCTCATTAAAGGTCACGCGGTTAGGGTCGTTTAAATCCAAATTCAAAATCGTGGCAAGGTGCCACGAGATCGCCTCGCCCTCGCGATCGGGGTCCGTCGCCAGAAAGACTTGATCGCTTTCGGCCGCGGTCTTTTTTAAATCCTTTACAAATTGCTCTTTCCCCTTGATGATCGCATACTTCGGCGCGAAATCCTTTTTCACGTCCACGCTCAGCCGGGCCGGTGGCAGGTCCCGCACATGGCCCATTGAGGCGGTCACCTCATAGCCCTTTCCCAGATATTTCTGGATCGTCTTGGCTTTTGCCGGAGACTCCACAATTACAAGCTTTGACATATCATCATCCTAAACCATTATAGTAATGTATAACGCCTGCCGGATTCCGGACGGACCAGGCCATACAGCTCCAGCTCCGTCAGGGCCTCCAGGATTATCTGCGCCGGCATCTGCAGCCGGTCGGCCGCCTCGTCCACATGCAGCGCCCCCGCGCTGAGCAGCGTCAGCAGCCGCTTTGCCACAGTACTCAGGTGATCCGGGATTGGAGACTCCTGCGTGCTGCCCTGCGCGGGAACAGCCTGCGTTTCCCTTATATTATGCATCTGTGCGCAATTATGCGTGTTGTGAGGCGCCTGCATCCCATTTTTTTCAAACAACGGCCGGTCCGCCCCCGTCAAATCCAGCGTGTCCGGATAAAGGTACTGGTATTCCTCCAGCACGTCGAGCGCCGTCAGTACTGGCTTCGCGCCATCTCGGATCAGCCGGTTGGCCCCGGTATAAGCGGAGCTGACGATGTCACCGGGGACGGCGAACACATCCCGGCCCTGCTCCAGCGCACACCGCGCCGTGATGAGGGAGCCACTTTTTTCTCCCGCCTCAATCACGACCGTTCCGCAGCTGACACCAGACAAGAGCCGGTTGCGGATCGGAAAGGTCGCCCGGCTTGGCAGCGTACCGGGTGGAAATTCGCTGACGACCGCGCCATGCCTGGCGATGGATTCCCGCAGATGCTGGTTTTCCATCAGATAGCGAGCGCCGAGGCCGCAGCCGAGAAAGGCCACCGTTTCACCGCCGCCCTCCAGCGCACCCATGTGGGCGGCCGCATCAATGCCCAGCGCACCTCCGCTGACCACCACGGCACCCGCTTTGGCAAACGCTTCGCACAGGCAATGTGCGACCTGCCTTCCCTGAAGCGATGCCTCCCGCGCGCCGACCACGGCGAGCGTCACCTTTCCGTCAAGCGCAGGCATCCGCCCCCAGACATATAAAACCGCAGGGAAATTGGGCAGCGCACGCAGCCGTGCCGGATAAAGCGGGTCCTGCGGCGTGAGGATCGTCCAGCCATTGTCTGCGCACTGTGTGAGAACCGCACCGGCCTCCTCCGGGCGGCGGGTGCGCAGCTTTTCCAGCTGCTTTGCCGTGAACAGGCCGGACAGCCTCCATTCAAAATCCCCCAACTCAAACAGACGGCGCGGGGTTCCAAAATAGGCGATGAGCTCGTCCAAACGCGATTGCACGCCCAATGCGGACTGCAGCCAGATCCAATAGCAACGGTCGTCCATCTGCAAGACCATCCTTTTGATAAAATTAGGAGGCGCCTCTGAAGCTTCATCTCCCGCGCATCATTTCCCACATGAGAATCGCCGCGGCGGCAGAAGCATTCAGCGATTCCGCACGCCCCAGCATCGGGATCGTCACCAACGCATCGCACAGCGCCATTGTCCCCGGGGTTACGCCCGCGCCCTCATTTCCGACGACGCAGACCGTTCGCGCACCAAGCCCGGCCTTAGATACAGGGACCGCATCCACACAGGGCGTGGAGGCGAATGTCTGCATTCCCTGCGCCCGGCAGATATGCAGCGCATCCTCCATTGCGCCCGTACGCAGTACAGGAAGCCGCAAAAGGGAGCCCATTGCAGCGCGCTGCGCTTTGGGGCTGTAAATGTCGCAGCCACCCGAGACGATCAGGCCGGTGATGCCCAGCGCCTCTGCCGTACGGGCGATCGCGCCGAGATTGGATGGATCCTGAATATTCTCAAGGGCGATATAGCTGCCATTCTTTTCTATTGTATCGTCGTCCGGGCGTTTGTCAAGTACCCCGCATACGCAAAAAATGCCCTGCGGGGACTGCGTATCCCCCAAACGGCGGCTGATTTCCTCTGTAATCAAAAAAACAGAAGCGGCCTTTTCCTGTAAAAACGCTGTCTCTTTTGGATATCGGCCGATCGCCTGCTGCGTCAAAAAAAGCTGCCGGATGGGCACGCCCGTTTTCCCCGCATCCGCGCACAGCCGGGCACCCTCCAATACAAAAAGGCCCTCCCTACGCCGCGCAGCTGCTGAAAAAAGCAACGCCGACACCGCTTTAACATGATCATTTGAGCGGCTGGTGATTTTTTCCACAGGATTCCTCCTCTTCTGAAAACAACAACTTCGAAATGAAAAGAAAAAGCACGCCCGAGTCACCCCGGGCGCGGCTTCACAATTTATTATTTAAGCGCTGCTTTTGCCTGCTCGGTCAAGGCGGTAAAGGCAGCCGGATCCGCAATGGCGATCTCGGAGAGCATCTTGCGATTGAGCGTAACATTCGCCTTCTTCAGGCCATTCATGAAGGTGGAATAGTTCATGCCGTTTTGCTTGCAGGCGGCGGAAATGCGGGTGATCCACAGGCGGCGGAAATCACGCTTTTTCTGCTTGCGGCCGATGTAGGCATACTGGCCGGATTTCATAACGGCCTGCTTTGCGGTTTTGAACAGCTTGCTCTTGGAGCCGTAATAGCCCTTTGCGAGCTTGAGTGTTTTATTCCTTCTCTTGCGCGTCATCATCGCGCCTTTGATACGAGCCATGGTAGGTTACCTCCGTTAATGTAAATGTTTCTGGCGTTTCTCTCTTATTTATAAGGGACCAGGCGCTTGATCTGCTTCTGGTTCGTGGTATCCGCCACGCTCGTTTTGCGCAGGTTTCTCTTACGCTTTGTGTTTTTCTTGGTCAGGATATGGGATTTGTAGGCATGGGCGCGCATCGGCTTGCCGTTCTTCGACATCTTAAAGCGCTTTTTCGCACCGCTGTGTGTTTTAATTTTCGGCATAATAAATATCCTCCTTATTACTTCACTGGCTTTGCTGTTAAGAACATAATCATGGAGCGGCCCTCCAGCTTAGCGGGCTTTTCCACATTTCCTTCCTCCTGGAGCTCATCAGCAAACCGCTTCATGATCTCCAGTCCATTCTGAGGATGCGCCATCTCACGGCCACGGAAACGGATGGAAACCTTCACCTTGTTCCCTTCCTTGAGGAACCGTCTGGCATGACCGGCTTTGGTTTCAAAGTCGTGCTTGTCAATGTTCAATGACAGGCGGATTTCCTTGATCTCCACGATATGCTGATTTTTTCTTGCTTCCTTTTCCCGCTTCGCCTGTTCGAAACGGAATTTCCCGTAGTCCATAATCTTACATACGGGCGGCGCGGCCTGGGGAGCAATTTTCACAAGGTCAAGGTCCTTCTCCTCGGCGATACGCAGCGCTTCCCGCGCAGACATGATGCCAAGCTGCTCGCCTGCATCCGTGATGACCCGGATCTCCCGGTCACGGATCTGTTCATTGATTTGCATGTCTTTGTTGCTAATGTTCAAGCACCTCCAAAACCTGTTGGGCGCCGCCGGAAACGCCGGCAGAACCGCTGTAAAAATGAAAAGCGCGGACAAACCTTCGTCCACGCTCAACACACAAAAATCCGGGCAAAAGCCCTATTTTCTAGTATTGACCTGACGCGGGCACTCCCGACAGGTGAGAACAGAAGGCGTCCTTCTTTGTTGTACCAAGGTATTATAGCAGACCTGGCCCCTTTCGTCAAGCCCTGAAAGAAATTTTTCTCCATGCCGTGATCCCAGACGAAACAGCCCCGCACACTTGATATCGTGAACGGGACCATTCCTATTCAATTCTTCTGGAAAATAATGCTTGACAATAGTGATTATATGCTCCTTGTTTTTTTCTGTCAACTATTCTGAATAAAAATTCTGCATCTTATTCCGAAAAGTCCTCCTTTTTCGTGCAGAAAAGATTGTAAAATATGCTTCAGACTGATAAAATGGAGATATCTTCAGCAGAGAGAGGATTCTTTTTTATGAATATTTTCTGGAAAGTCCTGTTCGTTGCAATCCTTGTATTGCTCGTGCTTTTCCTTCTGGCAGCCGCGGTCGGCGCCGTGTTTTTCAAAATGGTCCTTGTGCGGGAAAAGCATCCCGACGACCCGATGAACAAAGGCCATGTAACGCCCGAAGAGCTGGAGCGCTGGCGCAAGGCCGTCCGGGAGGGGAACGATTGGGTTGCTTCGCACCGGACGCAGGACGTGGAAATCATTTCGTTCGACGGGCTCAAGCTCCACGGTCTCTTTGTGCCTGCCGAGGGAGGGACAACGGAAAACCATAAATTTCTTCTGGCCATTCACGGCTACCGCAGCGGCCCCATGCGTGAGTACTACTATATGCTGCCCTTTTACCACTCGCTGGGGTATCATGTGCTCATGCCGGACGACCGCGCGCACGGGAAGAGCGAGGGCAAATATATCGGCTTCGGCTGGCTCGACCGGCTCGACTGTATCGCATGGGCAAATGATATCGTCGAAACCTATGGTTCACACTGCGAAATCGTGATGCAGGGTATCTCCATGGGTGCGGCAACGGTGATGAACGCCTCCGGTGAAACGCTCCCGCCCCAGGTGAAAGGCATTATCGAGGACTGCGGATTCTCCACCGCAAAAGATGTTTTTGCACACGAGGCAAAGCTGCGCTACAAGCTGCCCCGTTGGCCGCTGATTCCGGCGGCCAGCATGATTTGCAGGCTGATAGCGGGTTATAGCTTTGCACAGGATGAGCCGGTGCGCCAGATTCAAAAGGCGGCGGTGCCCTTCCTCTTTATCCATGGCAGCCGAGACGACTTTGTGCCGACGCCCATGGTGCATGAGGTATATGACGCCTGCCCAACACAAAAGACAAAGCTCGTTGTGGAGGGTGCGGCTCATGCAATGGCGTATCTTGAAGACCGGGAAGAATACGAGAAAGCAGTGAAGGCTTTTCTGGAAAGCGTCACAACGCCCTCGGCACTGCCGGTTGAATCACTGTAATTATCTTCATACCACTTTTTACATCCATATAAACAGCGCGGCAACGCGGGAGAGGCCCGCATCTGCCGCGCTTTATTTCTTCTCTCATCACTTAAAAAACTTCAGCTGCGTCTCCTCATACCCCAGCCGGCTCGCCCGCACGATATCCGGCATCCGGTAAAGGATCCCCGCCTTGTCGCATCCCCTGGAAAACAATCCCCAAAGCTCCTTTGCCCGGCGGCTCACACAGCGGTAATCGCTCCGATACTGCCGCTCATACCGCTCACGCAGACCCTCGCCCGGAAAAAGTGCATCGAGCTTTGTAAGATACCACTCCCGCTGATTCTGCCGCAGGGTCATGCCGAAGGCAGGATAGATAAATTTTGCACCGCACTGTGCGGCTTGCTCCACGATTCCCAGCACATTTTCCGGCGTGTCCTCCAAAAATGGCAGCACGGGCATCAGGAGAATCCCGGCGAACAGCCCCGCCTCTGAAAGCTCCCGCAACGCCTGAAATCGTTTGGAGGACGGCGGCGCACCCGGCTCGATTTTGCGGCTGAGCGCGTCGTCGCAGGTGGTGATGGTCAGCTTGCACAGCACAGGCATCGTCTCCCGGATTTCCTGCAGAATATCAATATCGCGGGTGATGAGCGTGCTTTTTGTGGCAATCGCGGCGCCGAAGCCGTAGGCTGCGATCAGCTCGAGCGCGTGCCGGGTCGCCTTCAGCTCATGCTCATAAGGATTGTACGGATCGCTCATCGCGCCCGTTCCCACAACGCCGGGCTTCACCTTTCGCCGCAGGTCGTCCCGCACGATCTGGAGCGCATTTTCTTTGATACGCACCGTGTCGAAATCGTCGATCCGGTAGCATTCCGACCGGCTGTCGCAGTAAATGCAGCCGTGGCAGCAGCCGCGGTAAAGATTCATATTGTAGTCCGTGCCGAACCATTCGCTGCTTTTCGTGCGCGTCACGATGGTTTTGGCGGGGATGGTCTCAATCGAGGGGAGCATTTGATCGCCTGCCTTCGATAGGATACGGTATTGCATCGGCCGCCGATTTCAGCGGCTGCATCTGCCTGCGGAACTCTGCCGCATTCTCCTCCGGGGTTCTGGTGGGATCCTCCTGCTCATACCGGGCGCAGGCAGTTCTCCGCACATTCCACAGTGCGGCGGCTTTCTGCGGTCGACGCAACAGCCGTAAATCAGGCAAAGCTCTCCCCCGGCATATTCCAGCCAGAAAACCTTTCCCCCGATCTCCGGGCAGCCTCCGCATTTTTCAGGGTAATCAGTTGCATGCAGAGCAAACCACGCCGCAGCAGCTGATCATCTGATCCATTCAGGGCCCTCTCAGGCTTCCCCCTGATTTTCTTTCCAGCGTTTGAGTGTGGGGAACCAGGCAAGCATTTGCCCGCGTGCCTCTTCCCGATCCGTATACATGCCAGAATCCTTTTCGACCTCCAGGCAGAAATCGATCATTTCCTCCATCGTGCAATCCTGCTGAAACGCACCGTTTTGAAAGCAGTAGCAGCAATAGTCCTCACTCCGGCTTCCATCTGCATGTGTGCCGAAGTGCGCGTCCTCCGTCATCGGCATACCGCAGCTTTGGCAATACAATTCTTTTTCCATCTTGACCATCCTTTCCAGTTTGGTATTGCAGTTAGGATAGCACAAATAAGTTGACACCTATGTGTCATATTATAATCACTCATTTTCTTCATAGAACGAAATGATTTTTTGCGCGCGGTCAAGCAGCTGCTTTCGCACCTGAGGCGGGTCAAGGACCTGGACGTGCTCTCCATACTGAAGGAGCATGCCGTATATCCAATCGTCGTCCGGCACATGAATGCGCACGGTTAGACTCCCGTCCTCCTCCGTTTGAATCGAATCATGGCAAAACGTATCGTACACCTGATAGGCCATCTGCGGCACAAACCGCAGCGTGATCATAAGCAGGGATTTCCAGCCTTTGCATTCCGGATTTTGCCGCTCCTGCGTCTCCGCAGCGGCTTTGAAAAGGGAGGATTCAAACCGCTCCTGCGTGAGAGACACCTCCTCCATCCGGCAGATTTTAAAGGTACGCATAGCCCTACGCATTTCGCACCAGGCCCGTAAATACCAGCCGCCCCCCCGGAACAGCAGCTTGAGCGGAGCGACGATGCGCTCGCTTGTCTCGCCGGAAGCGCTGTAATAGGTAAAACGAAGCTTCCAGCGGGCTAGAATTGCCTCCTTCAGAAGGTTGAATTTCCGCTTTTCCCCTTCATCGCTGCCCCAATCCCATCCCCAATGGGAAAAATCGACCTCGATCCAGTCGGCTCCCTGGCGGCGGAAGAGCGTATTGACCCGCCCGAGCACCTCCTCCCCGCCCGCGTGCGTAGCGGCAATGCTCTGGAGCGCAAATAAAATCTCATCCTGCTCCCGCTCGGAGAGCAGGGACTTATCCAGCACAAAATCCGGCAGAAGGCTCACTCCGCCGCCGCGCCCGCGATTGCAGTAAACTGGGATACCCGCTCCGGAGAGCAGGTCGATATCGCGGTAAATCGTGCGCACGGAAACCTCGAAGCGCTCCGCGAGGGCGGCTGCCGTAACACTGCCCTTCTCCAGCAGCAAATAGATGATTTCAAATAAACGGTTGATCTGCATAGGC
Source organism: Candidatus Fimivicinus sp. (assembly GCA_052346825.1). Classification (GTDB taxonomy): domain Bacteria; phylum Bacillota; class Clostridia; order Oscillospirales; family Acutalibacteraceae; genus Fimivicinus. The sequence goes on from DAWDUP010000029.1 coordinate 9,238, forward strand.
TCCCCCCTATCAGATTTCAGACGACAGATGACAGACGCCAGACGTGACCAAGGCAGGCGGAATGTTTCCTGAAAACAGTATTGTCCATCACACATCTAAAAAGCCTCATCTGACATCTGCTTTATTCTGGAATCAGTGCAAATCGCAGCGAATAGGGCCTGCCGCTGAACAATCTGTGCTCCTCCTGCGGCAGGGCGCCCCAGCTGTCGTCTCCGCCGACCCCCATCTGCCGCGCGAGCACGCGCACAAACAGCCTGCCGCTCTCCGGCAGATCCTTGGCATGGTCCGCCGCTTCCAGCTCTTCGGGCGACCAGCGGCAAACCGAGAGCGTAAAGGGCGTTTTCCCCGCGCTTTCAATCCGCAGTGTGCGTTTTTCCCCTTCCAGCACGGCGAAGCGTACATCCGTGCGCGCACCGTTTTCCTGCGGGCGCAGATAGGGGACGTAAAGCGATTCCACCGGGATGCGGTAAAGGCCGAGCTCCGCCGCTGCTTTCCGATCG
>DAWDUP010000029.1:9747-10560 GCA_052346825.1 Candidatus Fimivicinus sp.
CTCCAGCGGGCCGCGCCCTAAAAAGGATAGCGTTTCATACCGGCTGTCCGTCTCAAAGCACACGCCGGCCTCTGGCAATTCGGGAAGCCTTCCGTCCGGCAGAAACTGCATCTCCACCTGAATACCTGCCTGTGTGACTGTATAGGTCAGCGTCCCATGGCTCTCCGGCTCCGAGGGGACGGTAAACCGGCTCGTCACCCGCACTGCGCCGTGCGGCGCGTCCTGCGCGTCCACGGTGTAGGGCGCATAGGAGCAGTTTTGCCCCGCAAACCGCCAGACCGCACAGCGCACCGGCATCCGATTCCCGCGGTCATTATCCGTTGAGGCGCGCCAGAAGGAAGGGCGCAGCGGAGCGGTCAGATATTCCTGCCCGCCGCGGCGGATCGATACCAGCTGCCCTGTCCGGCGGGAAAAGCGCACGCAGAGCGATTCTCCCTGAATGCTGAGCGTACCATAGCTCTCCAAAATCGTCAGCGGAGCGTCAGGGCGTTTCATCATTCTTTCAAACACCATTGGATTGCTCACAAACTGCGCGCGCGCGATTTCCGTCCCCGCTTTCGCCCAGGGAGTATCCTTTCGCAGAAAAACGGAAAGATTCAGATAGCACTCTCGGCGGCAGATGTGATTAAGCTCAAGCTCGAGCAGCCGCACTTTGCCCGGCGCAAGCGCAAAATAAAACGTGGCGCCGCGCAAAAATTCCCCACCACAAACCTGCTCCCATCGAAACTCAAATTCGGACAGATCCGTGAAAAGAAAATGGTTGCCGATCTCAATCGTCCCGCGTTCCGCATCAAGTGCGCGGAATGAGATATT
>DAWDUP010000029.1:10570-15165 GCA_052346825.1 Candidatus Fimivicinus sp.
AGAGCCTTCTTATTTCCGCAAGCTTCGGGCTGGGCGTGCGGTCAGCAAACAACAGGCCGTCGCCGCAAAAATTGTCGTCGTTCGGCTCGTCCCCAAAATCGCCGCCATAGGCCAGATATTCTCTGCCCTGACTGTCTTTCGTCAAAATCGCCTGATCGATAAAATCCCAGACGAATGCGCCCTGCATATGCGGCTCTTCGTCGAACAGCCGCGTATACTGCCCCACGCCGCCGCAGGAGTTGCCCATCGCGTGAGCGTATTCGCATAGAAGAAACGGCCTGTCCGGGTGCGCATGGAGAAATTCCTCCACCTGCTCCGGTGAGGCGTACATCATGCTGTAAACGTCTGTAACGGCTAAATCCTTTTCCGGATTGCCCCAGACGGATTCATAATGGACATAACGAGATAGGTCCCTTTCCCGCAGCCAGTCGTGCATTTTCTGAAAGTTTGCTCCTCCGCCCGATTCATTGCCGAGCGACCAGAGGATCACACAGGCGTGATTTTTATCTCGTTCGTAAAGCGACCGGATACGGCTCATGCATGCATTTTCCCATTCCGGCAGACTGCCTGGCACGGCCGGGCAGCCGGGAATCGTGCCCCCCTGCGTTCCATGCGATTCCAGATTATTTTCATCAATGACATAGAGGCCATATTCATCGCAGATATCATACCAGTCCGGATGATTCGGATAGTGCGAGGTACGCACGGCGTTAATGTTGTTCGCCTTCATCAGGAGGGCATCCTGAACCATCGCCTCCCGTGTGAGACTTCTTCCGTTTACGCAGGAGAATTCATGGCGGTTGACCCCCTTGAGCACCAACCGGCGGCCGTTGAGCAGCAGAATCCCGCCGCGGATTTCGAGCCGGCGGAAGCCCGCCTTCAGCGGGATATATTCCAGCACGCCTCCATCGCCGCTGAGGGCAAACAACACCGTATAAAGATGCGGTTTTTCCGCGCTCCAAAGCTTTGCCTGCGCAATCGTCGCATGCAGGGAAACTGCGCCGCCTTCTGGAACGTCCGCGCTGTCATAGCCTACGATTTTGCCGCCGTCGAGCACCGTCATCTCAATCCTCTGGCCGGGCCTCGGCGTATCAACGCGCAGATCCGCCGCCAGCTCGCCGTTTTGATAAGCCGCGTCCGGCAGAGCGGAAAGGGATATATCCGCCAGAAAGCTCTCGTTTGCCGCATAGAGGTATACATCGCGGAAGATTCCCGCAAGCCGCCAGAAGTCCTGATCCTCCAGCCAGCTGCCGGTACACCAGCGGTACACCTCCAGGCCGATCAGGTTTTTTCCCGGCCGCAGGTACTTTGTCAGCTCAAATTCCGATGGGCTGAAGGAATTCTCCGCATAGCCGATGCGCTTGCCGTTGACATAGAGATAAAAGGCGGACTCCACGCCCTCCAGGCGAAGGAAAACGCGCTTTTCCTCCCAGGCCAGGGGAAGCTGAAAGCGCTTAAGATAGCAGCCCACCGGATTCGTCTCCACCGGCGCATAGGGCGGCACGACGTCCTCATGCCCTTCCCACGGATACGGTACATTGCAGTACTGCGGCGCACCGTAGCCCTGCAGCTCCCAGGATCCGGGAACCTCGATCGTATTGAAGCCGGAAGCGCGGAAAGCCGGATCTGCAAAGCCCTCCGGCCGTTTAAAATGATTTGGGTATAAACGGAACCGCCATTTCCCATTGAGCGACATACAGCGCGCCGAGCAAAGCCCCACCCCGGAAAGCGCTTCCTGCTCCTCGGCATAACGAATAAACGACGCACGGTCTGGCATCCGCCCGATCCCCGTGATATCCGGGCGGTTTTGCCATTCGGCATAGCCGTCGATGATTTCCTCCATGAAACGAACACTCCCGACAAAAATTCGAAGTCTTTTGCTCTCCAGCGGCCGATGGCCACAGAATAAAAAGAAAGCCCACGGCAAAAAGCCTTGGGCAAGTACCGATCTAAAAATCCCATTACTCCGTATCCGCTTCGTCCTCTCCCTGCTCGCCGTGATGCCGCAGTTCTCCGCCCTCGGCAAAACCCTTGCCCGTCAGGACGGCGGCAACGGTTTGGAGCAAAATGCGGATGTCCATCACGAGCGTATGGTGCTCCACATAATAAGCATCATAAGCCACCTTCTGCTCTGCTGTCAGCAAATCCCGTCCATTGACCTGCGCCAGGCCCGTCACGCCGGGGCGCATTTGGTAAACGCCTGATTTTTCCCGCAGGGAGCGGATTTCTGCCTCCTCCGGGATCAGTGGACGCGGCCCGACAAAGCTCATTTCTCCGCGCAAAATATTGAACAGCTGCGGAAGCTCGTCGAGGCTCGTCTTACGCAGAAAGCGTCCGCACCGGGTAACGCAATTTTTGAACTCCTTGAGCTCAGCGGTGGGCGCATTCCGCGTGCCCTGCTTCATGGTGCGGAATTTACAGATATCAAATAACTGATTGTTGAGCCCCACGCGCTTTTGTTTGAAAATAACAGGACGGCCACTATCGATCAGAATTACAATACTAAGACTCAGTAAAATCGGAAAAAGAATGATAATTGCCAGCAGACTGCAGACAAAATCAAAGAATCGTTTCATTCCCACACCTCTGTACAGATTTCTCTCCCTTGAAAAATGCTGCGACATTTAGTATAGCAGATTCAACGACTTTTTTCAATTGTTTTGTCGAATAATCACAATATGCAAAACCATTCTCTGAATCGATTTTAAAAAAGCATTCATCGCCCCCCCTTTGGCAGCAACGGCGCCGCCCAGAAAAGGCCGGAAAACACAGGGGATCCCATCAACCTGCTTTTCAAACGCCGCCCCTGAAAGGATCATCCGCTGCGAGCACCGCCCGCACAGGCGCACCGTCGCATCCCGCGATTTTCACCGGCGGCGCGATCAAAAAATAGTCTCCCGGGGCCGTTTCCTCCAGATTCAGGCCTTCCAGCACGGCAATATTCTCCCGCAGGAAGGCGCGGTGCGGGCGCACCTGATTGCCCGGGCAGCCAACCGATTGCGCGTCCGTCCCCACAAGGCGCACGCCGAGCGCAGTGAGCTCGTCACCCGCGCTTTCGAGGAAATACGCCCCTCCCCCGCTTTTGAACAGCACCCGCTCGCAGCCGGGCTTTACCAGCGCGTCAATCTGCTCCCCGGTCACAGGGCCCGGAGCGATTTCCACAACCGTACAGGGCCCGATATAACAATCTAGCGGCATTTCGGATATGCTCAGGCCGCCCTCGACAAAGTGCATCGGTGCATCCGCATGCGTCCCCGCATGCAGGCACGCATAAAGTGCGGAAAGATTGCATTCATCCCCGTTTGCAATCCGGCTGACAACATGAAGGCGCGGTTCCGGGTCGCCAGGATAAACCGGCGCTGTGAGCAGCTCCGCGGAAATATCAATCAGCTTCATGAAGATGTCTCCTTTTCCCTGCAAAAAGGCGGAGCAACGCTTTCAAACGCTCTCCGCCCTATCGCAACTATTTGATATTGACCTTTGTTTTCATCAGCGCATTCGTGCCTGCAAACAGCCCGGCAGCAATCAGGATTTCAATAACGAAGCCTGCGATGCCGATCACCATGCCCTCCTGCGCGCCCTTGGCCGCCATGCTGGTGGCGAAGGAGACAGCGATCTGCCCGGCGGCGTCAATGACCACCGTAAGGGGGATATAAGCAGTTGCCACGTATAAAAGAATCTGCATCACGATATAGATCAGGAAAAAGGTCGCAATCGCCGTAAAGATACCAAAGCGCTGGAAGGGGCGGATATTGGACACCGTCACGGCAAAGAAAACAGCGGACACGAATACCGCAATCTGGATAAACAGGCCGATTGCCGTCACAGCGAGCGCCTTGCCAATCGCTTTCATGGACGGCAGGCCCACCGTTGCCATGAGCATATCCATCATGCTGCCGACCTCTTCGCCGATGGATGACTGGATATAGGCGAAAACAATAAAAAAGGTGGCGATCATAAAGATGTAGCTAAGCAGCACCCAGAGGAAGGATACGATGGCCTTGGAGGCGAGCAATGCGCTGCTCTTGACCGGCAGCGTATAGCTGAGGTACCCTTCCGCGCCGTAAAGCGTCCGGTTAAAATTGGTGACGACCGCTACGAGAGTTACAATCACGCAGATCAGGCCAATGATCATCAGGGCGATCGAACCGACGATGCCGACCCAGGTTACCTTGACCGCATAGGACAGCAGCATTGCGGCGAGTGCTACTGCAGCAGCGATGTAAATATTCATCACAGAATGGGCGCTCGACTTAAACTCGTTTTTAATTAATTTCCCAAGCATAAGCGAACACCTCCTTAAATGTCTCCTCCAGCGTTTTGCCGGTGGCATGGATTTCCTCGACCGCGGTATTGACCAGCACTTTTCCGTTGCCGATCATCAGCGCGCAGTCGAAAATGCGCTCGAGATCATTGATCAGGTGCGTAGAGAGAATGATCGAGGCGTTCTCCGCATAGTTTTTCATGATGAAATCCAGGATAAACGCGCGGGCCGCGGGATCGACGCCGCCGAGCGGCTCGTCAAGCAGGTAGAGCCTTGCTTTGCGGCACATCACCAGGACGAGCTGCAGCTTTTCCTGCATGCCCTTAGACAT
>DAWDUP010000029.1:15175-15659 GCA_052346825.1 Candidatus Fimivicinus sp.
TTTGCTTCATCGGCAGATGGAAGCTGTTGATCATATCCACCGCCTTCGCCTTGTCGAAATCCTGGTAAAAGTCTGCAAAATAATTGACCGCGTCCACGGGGCGCATCCACTCCGCAAGATAGGTTTTCTCCGGCAGATAGGCAACGATGCTCTTGGTATAAGGATCTGGGCGATGCCCGTCGATCTTGACACTGCCCTCATAATCATTGATCAGGCCGGTCATAATCTTAATCAGCGAGGTCTTCCCGCTTCCATTTGGGCCGAGCAAGCCAATGATATTGCCCGCTCCAAACGAAACGGAAATATCCTCCAGCACCTTATTTTTCCCATAGGACTTGGAAAGGTGCTCTATGTCGATCAGGTTCGCCATGATGCAGCCTCCTTCAGATGTCAATCTGTTTGCTTTTATGATAAAGCTTTGAAGAATAAAGTCAATAGACAATTTGTAAATTATGAACAGATAAAAATGTAAAGAAGTGTGCTT
>DAWDUP010000029.1:15669-17984 GCA_052346825.1 Candidatus Fimivicinus sp.
ATACTCAACTTGGATTAATCGCTCATTTTTCAATAATATTGTTGATTAATATTGTTATTTATGATATATTAAAATAAGAAAAATTATAGAATTTTTTATATAATTTTTCCATTTCGGTTTGCGTGCATCAAGGTAATCAATACTTCATTGGCGATCCGTATTATTTCTCTGGTTACGTTAATGGCGCCGGAACTACCGGCGAGCATAAGAAAACTTGGACGAAGCTTAATAAGCTTATCAACAACAGGTTCGGTTCAGGGCAAGAACGTATTGTTTATTAAATGAATTTCGTTCTGGCGATGCCTCACCATGCAGCAATGAAACCGATTATTTTGTGGGTCAAGTCTGAGCCGCTCTTTGCGAACAATGTAAACTGATAAGAATAGCGCCTCGTTTGATTAAGCCTAAACTTTAATATAATGCAGTCAGACGAGGCGCTATGGCAAAGAAAGGATTGATCATGAAAAAATCATTATACGCATTACTTGTATTTCTAATGCTATTGCTTTGTGGCTGTTCCAATACGAACCAGAAAGCACCGGAGATCGAACAATCCACAGCCGGAATTCAAACCACTAAAGCTTTCCAAAATCAACGCGTTATCTTTCCAAATGCCAATGTGACTTCTGCAAATTGGGATTATATGTTTCAGAAAGCAACGCATATCGATGCCTTTACAATCCAAGATAAAATTGGTAGATACTACTTGGGGGAAAAATCTGTATATCATTCAGACAGGCAAGAAATAGATGGTACCGAAATATTGATTGAATCAACCTCAGATGAGGAAATACCCTTAGTGTATCCTAAAAATTTTCCATATTGGCAGGTTGGTTCAGGTTCCTATGTCATACTCAAAGATCGATATTTATATGAATGGAGAAGCTATACCTCCCAATTTGAAGAAGACGACGGGCACGATATGAAGTTGACACGAATCGACTGCAACACAGGCAATGTAGAAATAGTCGATGAATTCAAGTTGAATTCACCTCTCATCTATCTATGCAAAATTGATGAAGAGCATTTTCTTTCTTACTATGTCGTGAAAGCGCCGTCCAAAAAAATTGACTATGCAACGCTCACGGTTGCCACAATTTATTCTCTTGATGGAACCAAAAAAGAGATCATTCGTGAAAAATATGAAAACGACGTGGATTGGACGGATAGTGAAGGCACGTTGATCGAACGGTTCGCCGTGAAAGACGGTGAAATTTACGGCTTTGGCCGCCGCCGGATTTCCGGCGCATACAAGTTTTTTTTCTATCACTATGATAAAAATGGTAAACTGCTGGGAACAGAAGCGGTACCGGGCTTTGAAAACATTATTGGCGAGGAGCAGCCTCTGGAATTTTGGCTTGTCGGCGACTATATCGTTTTTCGCACCTACGAAAGCCTGACGGCCTACATTTGCAAAAGAACGGAAGACGGAATTGAATTGATCATGAAAGGCGCGGACGGAAATGTTTCCTACGCGATTTCCACAGCCGATTCAGAATCACAAAACAGCACTTATATTTTTTTTATAGAAAGTAATGTGAATGACGACGACACATTAAAAGAAAAAGAGTGCCCCCTTTATGCCATTGAAGTAGATAGCGGGAAAATAAAAGCGGTGAGTTTCCCCATTCCCCTTGAAAACCCCTATTTTGTTGGATTGCAGGCATTGTCGAACGGTGACCTGCTGGCCACCTATTGCGAGGGCAAATATGATGTATTAAAACAGAAGCAATTCCTGCTGCCAAAAGAAAAACTGCATCAGCTTTTTGATCAAATTTCGTAAGCCGGCATCAATATGCAAGAGGTAAAAAAGGCAGGCCCGTGCACGGCTTGCCCTTTGCCTTTTTCTGCGCTCACGGAATTGCGAACGGATCCCCTAAAAACAAACGACGCAGCCAAAACGCCCGCGCCGTTTGCCCCTGAATCAATCCGTTTCTCTCGATTATCCGTTCCCAATCGCATCGCGGATCAACTGCGGGATCAGGACGCAGTAGTCAATCACCGCGCGGATGAGCAGCGTTACAAGGTTATTCAAATCCTGCCGCCAGAGGGCGGCGTAATCTGTCGAATCCGGCTCGAACGGTGCAGGCGGCTCACCGCTCAGCGCCTTTTTGATCGCATAACTGTCGATACGCTCGATTTCCTTCGTCCCGTCGATGTCGTAGGCATAGGCGTTGTAAATCAGCTTATCCCCATCGATGGTGATCCCTGCAAACACGGGGCGGCCTGGTTGCATAACAACCTCTCCGGCATCGAGGATCTTCTGGAAGGTCTCCGTGTGCACGGGGTAGCGCTTGGTCCCGGCCGTATTGGGT
>DAWDUP010000030.1:0-7135 GCA_052346825.1 Candidatus Fimivicinus sp.
CTTACAAGGAAATTGCCCCCAATGTCTATAGCATCGGTGAACAGGGGCAACAACGGTTTTGGGGGCAATGCCGAGGGCCTCTGCCGGCGTTATCCTCCTCGCCTTCCGCATTGGGAAGGGGGAGCGCTTGGACGATACAACCGGCTGAGGGCGGCGCCGAAGCGCCGCCCTCATTTCGTTATTTCCTGCATTCAGCCTTTTTGCAGCGCGCGGTCCAGCCAGATAGAACCAACATCCATCGCGTCATACAGCCCGTTTTTTTCGCTTTTCTTTACGATCCGCTCGCGCGGGCGGACATCCGGATCCGTATTCATCAGCTGTACAGTCACCTTATTGGCTACATCAAGATCCTTAACCTTTTTTGTGCTGGTAATCTGCATCATGATAACAAACGGGTCGGCCATGCTGCCATAATAAAGCGTGTTGCCCTTGCGGACCAGAGGGCGGCCCTTATACATTAAAAACGGCGCTTTTTTCTTGCTTTCCGCCAATTCTGTTTCCTCCTATCTTCAAGATCTCCCGTACTAGAACCGTAATATCATACCATACTTCCTGTGCATTGTCAAAAACACTTCAGCCGAAACTCATGAAAAAAGGCGGCCCGCCAACCGGCAGGGCCGTCTTCCGGCCTTTTCCGCACAGGGAAAAAGGTTAGGCGTCAAGATAGCATCGCACAAGAGCCTGCAGAAGCTCGTCACGGTCCAGCTTGCGAATAAGGCTTCTCGCATTGTTATGCGTCGTGATATAGGTCGGATCCTCTGAAAGGATATAGCCGACGATCTGACTGATCGGATTATATCCTTTTTCGCTGAGCGCGTCATAGACGGTACGCAGCACCTGCCGCATCTCTTCGTCGCGCTCCTCTTTGATTGAGAATTGAATTGTTTTGTCCGTCAATGCGTCCACCTCCGTATCTACATATCTATTTTATTATATACGACTTTTTCGATAAAAACAATACAATCTGTCTATTTTCTGAAAGAAATTCATCGTCTTTTCAATCGCTGGTCGGCAGATATCCGTGTGCAATCTGAAAGGCTTCCGTATTCTTTTTAGCCCTCGTTTCGTTTGGATTCAAAACATTATCAAAAGGGAGAAAAAAGACGCTTGCATTCAAAATGAGGAGCTAAATTGATATATCGACATCTCGGATTATAAAATTACAAGAAATAGTCATAAAACTGTTATTGATGTTCAAGTGAACTTATGATATGATACAATCAACAAGTAAAAAGTTCAGGAGAAAGGAGAAAATCATCATGTTTCAGACATTACCGGGAACTCTGCTAGAGCGCAGCCAGACGGATGACCGAGGCGCATACAGCCTAATCGAGCCGATTCTGTCTATCACAAAGGGGCTGACGCTTTCCCAGATCCGCGAGCTGACAGGGCTGGAGAATTCGACAGTTCAGAATTGGGTAAAACGGGGCTGGGTTGCCAACCCGAAATCCAAGCGCTATGGAGAGCGCCAAGTCATGCGGATCATATTGATCAATGCCCTGCGCGCGTCCCTTCAGCTCGACAGCATCGCTCAGCTGATGCAGTACCTCAACGGCAGCGTAGAGGATGTGTCCGACGACATCATTTCGGACGGCGAGCTCTATGACTATCTGTGCGCGATCGTCTTCGAGCTGGAAGACGCGCCCGTGCTGGATGAGAAAAAGCTCGACGAGGTGATCGAGGATCATATCGCCGGCTATCACGGCTCGGCGGAGGATTCCCGTGAAAAGCTGGGCAAAACGCTCAAGATCATGACGTTCGCCTGCATCTCCTCCAGGCTCAGGCAAAAGGCGGAGGCGGAGATGAGCGCCATACTCGGGGGCTGAGAAACATTTTATGTCCTGTGTCCTTGGTTGTGCGCATATTCATAGCAAAACCGGAAGAAAGGAGAGAAGTACATGGAACCCAATACGATTATGCTGTTTGTCTGGATTGGCCTGATGGTCGCGTTTACCGTTATAGAGGCGGTGACCGTGCAGCTTGTCACGATATGGTTCGCCGTGGGCAGCCTGGTTGCCCTCATTGCGAATATCGCAGGCGCGAGCATATTGGTGCAGTGGATCGTCTTCGTTGCGGTATCCGCCGTTTGCCTGCTGGCGACCCGCCCGCTTGTCAAAAAGGTGGTCAACGCAAAGGCGCAGCCGACCAACGCGGACCGGTGCATCGGGGCGACAGCTCTCGTGACCGAGGATATCAACAATGAAATCGGCACGGGTCAGGTGAATATCAAGGGAACGATCTGGACGGCGCGCTCCCTGAATGGGGAGCTGATTGAAAAGGGCGCCAGCGTCGTCATTGAGAAGATCGAAGGCGTCAAGGTGATGGTCACCCGCGCGCCTGCATAACACAAGGGTGCAATTGTGAAAAGAACAGGGCGCAGATACGCTCTGTTCCAATAAAAATGAGGAGGCTTTTTGGAATGGAATGGATTTTTTATGTACTGCTTGCGATCGTGTTGTTTCTGCTGCTGATTGTGGTGCTCAATATTAAAATTGTACCGCAGTCAAAGGCCTATGTCGTGGAGCGCCTGGGCGCGTACCGCGCAACGTGGGAAACTGGCCTGCATGTGAAGGTCCCGTTCCTGGAGCGCGTCGCGAAGGTCGTTTCCCTGAAGGAGCAGGTGGCGGATTTCCCGCCGCAGCCCGTGATTACGAAAGATAACGTCACGATGCAGATCGATACCGTTATCTTCTTCCAGATCACGGACCCGAAGCTTTATACCTATGGCGTGGAACGCCCGATCTCTGCGATCGAGAATCTGACCGCGACAACGCTTCGTAACATCATCGGCGAGATGGAGCTCGACCATACGCTCACCTCCCGTGATACGATCAATGCAAAGATTCGCGGTATCCTCGACGAGGCGACCGACCCCTGGGGTATCAAGGTCAACCGCGTGGAGCTCAAGAACATCGTACCGCCCGCCGAGATTCAGGACGCAATGGAGAAGCAGATGAAGGCGGAGCGCCAGCGCCGCGAATCCATCCTGCGCGCTGAAGGCGAAAAGGCCAGCAAGATCCTGGTGGCCGAGGGCCAGAAGGAGAGCCAGATCCTCGCCGCGGAAGGTGAGAAGCAGGCCGCGATCCTGCACGCAGAGGCTGTGAAGGAATCGAAAATCCGCGAGGCGGAAGGCGAGGCGCAGGCGATTCTCGCCGTGCAGAAGGCGGAGGCAGAGGGCATCCGCATGATCAACGAGGCGGCCCCGAGCGAGGGCGTCATCACCATCAAGAGCCTGGAGGCTTTCCAGAAGGCGGCCGACGGGCAGGCGACGAAGATCATCATCCCGTCCGACATCCAGGGCCTTGCGGGCCTTGCGACGAGCGCGGGCGAGCTGCTGCGTAAGGATTAAAAACAGCGAATGAAAGTTCTAAGGTAAACGGCCCGGGGCAGTCATCCGAAAGGAGGCTGCTCCGGGCTTTCTTTAGTATTTACAAATCCTGACTTCGCCTTTTTACCAGTCATTCTCAATGGTATGTTGATATTGCAACTTCGTGTTTGACATATTTTAGACTATGTTGTAATATTAGGACGAAAAGGCTGCCGCGAGCGTCGGCTTTCCGTGTGCGGCTTCTATAATAGTACGGGATATGCTCCCGCGAGGAGATGAGAGGATGAGAGCGCTGAAAAAACGGCTTCACATCATTTCCCTGTTTTTGATCCTGTCGTTTTTGTTCCTGCCTGCTGCCTCGATTTTAATGATCCACCATATCACGGTCAGCGAGACGATCGTCGGCATGGACGCCGGTTTTTTGGGGACAAGCTCCAGCACTTTTGCAATCCGGGAAGAATCCATAACCATGCGCGAAGCTGCAGCCGTTGCCGCGGCCTGCGGCAAAAATATTGCCGTATATCAGGATTACAAGGGCCCGGAGCAGGTGCGGGCCATCTATTTCAGCGGAACCTATGCGAATCTCCCCATGATGGAGGGCCGCTTTTTTCAGGAATCCGATTTTACGGCTGGCAACCGCTGCGCGGTGATCGGAAAAGACCGGCGTGGAGAGATCATCCGGCGTGAAGGAAAGGCCTATATCGAGCTGCAGGGCGTTCCCTTTGAGGTGCTGGGTGTCATGGGCCCGGAGGAGGAGACGGCGTTTGATTCCACCGTGCTGATCAACGGGCTGGCAGAACCGGAGTTGTTCCGGGATATCCTTTACCGGCTGGATTTTTTCCGGGCCGACGGGGAGCAGCGGGCGGAGGCCTTTGCCGCCAAAATGCAGGCCGATTATGGGGCGGAGGCGGAGGAGATCGCGCAGTCCACTGCCACTCTGTCGCGTTTGATCCCCAATGTGGTCTATGGCAGGTGGTTTTTGGTGATTCTCCTGTGTGATCTGCTCTGTGTTGCCCTACTCTCTTTGGAGTGGAAAAACCGCAAGCAGAAGGAGGTTTGCATCAAGCGGCTGCTGGGCTGCCCCACGCGGCGTGTCGGCTGGGAAATCTGCCTGGAATATGGTGCGATGGTGGTGGCCGCCGGGGCGGCGGGCGCATTGCTTTGTGCGGCTCTATTCCCGCAGTATCTCCGCTTTTTGGGGATCGGCTTTGCGTGCTATCTGCCGTGTGCGCTGGTATTCAGCCTGATTATGGTGTGCTCCCTGCTGGAAAAGCCCATCACGGAGGCGATGAAATGAAACGTTTTGTTTGGAACGCCGCCCAGTCCGGCCGGATCCTCAGGCGGCACCGGATGCTCGCTCTATTTCTGATCCTCCAATGCGCGCTCTGCCTCGGCATGGCCGGAACGGTGGCAAACCAGGCGATGCAGAGCGGCCGGAAGATCGAGGATTTTCAGACGCGGATCGGGGAGAAGCGGTATTATAATCTATCGGAAGATATGAGCGAGACGGATTTTTACCGCTTCCTGCATGAAGAAAATTTATATTACCCGGAGCTTGCGCATTTTGTGCAGGGGATGATGGCGGAAAAGCGGTTTTCCTATATCGTCGCGACACAGCAGCATATTACTGTGATTGATCGCTCGATGCCGAAAGAGCTGGTTGATGGTTATGAAGAGGGACAGGCGGACAACGCTATCCTAGAGGATGAAAAGGGTCGGATGGTTACGATTGTCAATAGCTATCAGGTGTCGGAGCCTTTTTTCTCCGAATTTCAGCTCCGGGCGCAGGAGGGCAGGCTGCTGGAGGGAGCGGATTTTGCCGATGTGAAGGCGGAAACGCTGCCCGTCGTCGCGGGCAGCGGCTACCGGGCGGATTTTTCGCTGGGGGATACGCTGCTATGTAATTATCTGGGCCGCGAGCTGACGCTACAAATTGTGGGCTTTTTGGAAAAGGACGCTTCCTTCTCCAGAGGCGGCCTGCCGGAGTATTGCGACCGGTATCTGATCCTCCCCCAGTTGCATCCTCAGCCGGAAAGGCCAACAGAGTTTAATAAGAAGCGCCTTTCCCAACAGGCCTCCGGTTTTATTGTAACGGATCAATCTTTTGAAGCGGTTCAGGCGATCGTTTCGGCGCATCTGCAGGCAGCGGGGCTTCCGGATTTTATCCATTTGAATGATCCCACGGCCACGAGCTCGGAGCTTGCCGACCTTTCTGCGATGACGCAGGAGGTTTCCGATCAGTTCAACGCATTGCTGATGATTCTGACGGTTTTTGTAATTCTGTGCATTTCCGTCACGGTCAATGGATTTATCCGCGAGAAGCATTATGAATATGGTGTTTTCCTGCTCAACGGCGCACGATGGAGCGATCTTGTGTGGGATGTTGCGGCGGTTGTAGGAGCCGTCGTGCTGGGTGGCGATATATTGGCAATTTTGTGCCTCTGGCTTTCGCATCAATCCTGGCAGGCGGTTTTGTATATGCAGGGCCTTGCGCTTCTGATTGGGGCGGCGGCCTGTGTTGTGCCGCTTTCCCACGTCCGCCGGATGGATATCAGCGATTTGATTGGAGGGAAGGAATAATGCAGATGCTTGCTTTAAAGGAAATCCACATGACGTATGGCAAGGGGGATGGGGCCGTTCATGCGCTGCGCGGCGTGGATATGGAGGTGGAGCGGGGTGAGCTTCTGGCCGTCACTGGAAAGAGCGGCTGTGGAAAATCGACGCTCCTAAATATTCTGGGCGGTGTATGCAAGCCGACAGGTGGTTCCTATTTTTTCGAGGGGAAAGAGGTCTCCCAATTTTCTGCCCGTCAGCTTGCGGACTTTCGGACTCAAAAGATCGGCTTCGTGGTGCAGCACTTTGCGCTGATTCAGGATATGACGGTTTTTCAGAATATCGCGCTTCCGCTGCGCTACCGCGGCTATTCCAGAAAAAAGATCGAAGAGCGCGTCTATGAGCTGCTGGATCAGTTTGAATTGGGCGGAAAGGAAAACACCATCCCGCCCGAGCTCTCCGGCGGGCAGTGCCAGCGTACGGCAATTGCGCGCGCGGTTGCCGGGCACCCGGAGCTGCTGCTCGCGGACGAACCCACCGGCGCGCTCGACGAGGAAACAGGCGGAAAAATCCTGCGTATTTTTCAGGAGCTGAATCAAGGCGGGATGACGATTATCATCGTGACACACGATGGAGAGATTGCAGCGGGCTGCCGGAGAAGAGTCCATATGCGGGATGGGATGATCTTGAATGAGGCTCGATAACCGTAACGCGGCGGAAAGAACAGAGCTTTCCGCCGCGCCGTTTTATGCCGGGAGATGGATTCCATGACAGGAAGTATTCCATATGAGCCGGTTTTATTTTGGTATCTTTTCTTCCCACTCCGTGGGCTTGAAGCCTGCCACTACAAAATTCTCGCCCACGCAAATTGGGCGTTTGACAAGCATGCCGTCCGTTGCAAGGAGCGTGATCTGCTCCTCCTGTGTCATGTCCGGGAGCTTGTCCTTGAGCGCGAGCGCCTTGTAGACGAGCCCGCTGGTGTTGAAGAAACGTTTCAGCGGCAGCCCGCTTTTTTGAAACCACTCCCGCAGCTCCGCTTCCGTTGGATTTTGCAGCTTGATATCCCGCGCTTCATATGGGATGCCGCGCTCGTCGAGCCATTTTTTTGCCTTCTGGCAGGTGGTGCATTTGGGGTACCAGAGAAAGAGCATAAAACATTTCTCCTTGAGTCAAGTCGTTTTGGGAAATCAGGGATGGCACAAGAAGTGAAGAGAGGGGATGGGCTCTTCACACAGGCTTTGTAGATCGTGCCGT
>DAWDUP010000030.1:7145-9001 GCA_052346825.1 Candidatus Fimivicinus sp.
AGTTAACAGATATGTATAGATTATTTTTTAAAAGAGGGTGATTCCCATGTTTTCGGTTGAATATTCAGTAAATATGGAAGAGGGCTGTCTATGCGAAAAAAATTTTTTGTATTATTGCTGATTATTCTTGTAATCCTATTGACTGGAAGCTTCATCTATTATTTTGTAAATCGATCAGAAAAGGGTTCTTCACAGAATTTATCTGATGTTTCTGTTGCTGAGGCTACCGTTCTTGCAAAAAAGAGCAATTCTTTAACTGTCGCGTTGGAAAAAAACGATACGCAATATCCGAATTCTTTTGAGGTGAAAATTGATCCCAATACCCAACTGCTGAAAGGCGATCAAACAATCTCCCAAACATCGATTCACAAAGGGGATAAAATTCAAATCCATTATAGCGGTTCTGTTGGAGAGACGGACCCGCCTTGTTTGATTGGTTGCAGTAAAATAGTAGTGATTACAAAATAATTTTTATTGAATTTTCAATTCCGATTGGAGAGGCCTGTTATGTCCAGCTTACAGAAGAGCACATAGGGGTGATTTGAGGAGGCTGAATGGTGCGCTATTCTTTGCTGTCGCTTTCCCTTGGCAGATATTTATTGGCTCGTTCATCATTTCCGCTTTTTTTAAGGTTTGGTCTCTTTTTTGTCTATCAGGCGCTCCCAGGGCTGCATTATGGAAATAAAAATCGGGGTGTAAGCTCGGCATCAAGATGATTGTTCCTTACCTCCAAAAGGCCGCGTGTATTAAAATGAAAAACAAAAAGGCGAATCAGCCAACCACTTTTGTGGGCTGGTTCGTCTTTTTGTTTTCTTTACGAATCGTAAGAGGCTTCCGCTCTTACAGCCCCGCCGTCCTGCGGATATACTCCCTCGCCCTTACGGCGTATTCATACGGATTTGCCTTCGCCGGGTCCTGCTCCGCCTCCACAACGACCCAGCCCTCATAGCCATTGTCCGCGAGAATGTCGAACACCGGCCGGAAGTCGAAATCCCCGTCGCCCGGCACAGTGAACGCACCTGCGCGCACCGCATCGAGGAAGGAGTAGCCCTCAGCCTTCGCCTTCGCTACCACGTCGTTGCGCACGCTTTTGAGGTGCACATGCTTGATACGCTTCGCGTATTTTTGGAGCACACGCAGCGCATCCTCGCCGGAGAAGGAGAGATGGCCCGTATCGAAGAGCAGATAGACGAGGTCCGGGTCGGTTTCCTCCATGAGCCGGTCGATCTCCTCCTCTGTCTGCACGCCCGTGCCCATATGATGATGGACGGTGAAATACATACCCTTCTCCCGCGCGAGTCGGCCCATCTCATTGAAGCCGCGCGCAATGAGCGCCCATTCCTTCTCTGTGTAGACCGGTTTCTCGCCGAAGATACTCACCGGCTTTCCCTGGATGCTGTTGCCCTGCTCAGAAGCGCCGATGACCCTTGCGCCCAGTTCATGGAGAAAATCGCGATGCTCGATAAAGGCCTTGATCGTCGCGTCGTAGCCCTCGGAGAGCAGGGTGGAGGAGAACCAGGCATTGCAGATTTGCAGCCCGCGGATGGCGAGCATGTGCCGGAGCTGTTCTGCATTCTTCGGGTATTTATTACCGATCTCACTGCCCTGAAAGCCGCTGAGTGCCATCTCGCTGATGCACTGCTCAAAGGTATTCTCCGCACCGAGATCCGGCAGGTCATCGTTGGTCCATGCGATCGGCGCGATGGCCAGGCGGACTTTGTTTGCGTCGAGCATTGATTTACAACCCCTCTGTTTTTATAATTTTAATACAACCGCGCCTTTTTCATATTTGCCTGCATCGTATCGTAGGCCGTCTGTACGGTTTCGCTTGTGGAAACCTCCGCCACGCCCACGCG
>DAWDUP010000030.1:9011-12269 GCA_052346825.1 Candidatus Fimivicinus sp.
GCTCATACTGCCGTGGACGACCTTGATGTCGATGAGCGTCGGCACCGTCTGCTGTTTTGCGTCCTCAAGCGCTGCGCGCAGTTCTTCCACGTTTGTCGCTGTATAGGTTTTGCAGCCGTAGCCTGCCGCGCACTTTGCAAAGTCGATGGGCACAACGTCTCCGTCGAGCAGTCCTGTTTCCGGGTTGCGGCGCGTAAAGCGCGTGCCGAAGGTTTTGGTGCCCTGCTCGTTCTGCAGGTTCTCAATGCAGCCCCAGCCTGTGTTGTCGAAAAGCAGCACGTTGATCTTTGCGCCCTCCTGCACGGCCGTATACAGCTCGCTGTGCAGCATCAGAAAGCTGCCGTCGCCCACCATGGCGTAGACCTCCTTCTCCGGCTCGGCGAGCTTCACGCCCAGCGCGCCGCAGATTTCATAACCCATGCAGGAGAAGCCGTATTCCAGGTGATAGGTGTGCTTGCCGCCCGGCCGCCACAGCCGCTGCAGGCAGCCCGGCAGGCTCCCCGCGGAGCCGACAATGATGGAATCCGGCGCGATCGCCCGGTTGATTTCGCCGAGCGCCCTCGTCTGGGAAAGTCCCTCCGGCAGCTCGGCGGCATATTGCCGGTCGACCTCCGTGGTAAAATTGTCCTTTCCCTCCCGGATGCGTCCGCCCCACTGGGCTTGGTAGCCCGTTTCCGCAAGGGCGGGGAGCAGGGCGGAGAGGGCTTCTTTTGCGTCCGCTATGATCGTCTGCGCATCCATCTTCAATGCATCGAAGGCGCACACGTTGATGCCGAGCAGTTTTACGTCCGGCTGCTGGAAGCCCCATTTGGAGGCGGTCGTGAAGTCCGTCAGCCGCGTTCCAACGGCGATGATCAAATCGGCTTGCTTTGCAAGCTTGTTTGCCGCCGCGCCGCCCGTCACGCCGATGCCGCCGAGGTTAAGTGGATGCTCCCATGGAATCTGCCCTTTGCCGGCCTGCGTTTCTCCAATCGGGATCGAGAAGCGCTCCGCAAACCGGAGCACCTCGTCCTCAGCCTCGCTGTAGGTCACGCCGCCACCCACGATGAGCAGAGGCCGTTTTGCATTGGCAACCAGCTCTGCCGCGGCTTCGATTTCCCGGGAAACGGGAAGGCGGCGGTCCATATACCACACGCGCTTTTGCAGGAAATAATCCGGGTAGTCATAGGCTTCCCCCTCCACATCCTGCGGCATAGCAAGGCACACCGCACCGGTCTGGGCGGGGTCTGTGAGGATTCGCATCGCGTTGATCGCCGCGGTCATGAGCTGCTCCGGGCGGGCGATGCGGTCCCAGTATTTGCACACGGTGCGGAATGCGTCGTTGGCGGTTGTCTCATAGCAGTCCGTCTGCTCGATCTGTTGAAGCACCGGGTCCGGCTGGCGGCATGCAAAGGTGTCACCGGGCAGGAGCAGGAGCGGAATGCGGTTGGCCGTGGCCGTGCCGGCGGCGGTGACCATATTCAGCGCGCCGGGGCCAATGGAGGAGGTGCAGGCGATGATTTTGCGCCTGCGGTTTTGCTTGGCGTAAGCGATGGCGGCGTGCGCCATGCCCTGCTCGTTGTGGCCTTGATAATAGGTCAAGCTGTGGCCGCCCTGCTCGAGCGCCTGCCCGATACCTACCACGCAGCCGTGCCCGAAAATGCCGAAGATGCCGTTTACAAATTTCTCTTCACGCCCGTCGAAGCAGATATACTGGTTATCGAGAAATTTCACAAGGGCCTGCGCCATGGTTCGCTTCATGAAAACATCACCTCAGTCGTAGAGTGAAAGATAAAAAGGGGAGGAGATGGATGAACGCGGCCCCTCCCGCTCGTTGATTCCGGTTTATTTCTGGTAAGGCCACATGTTCGCGCCCGGCTCTGTCACCCAGAGGTGCTCCGAGAGGAAAGTCGGCGTGATGTATGGATCGCCCTCCAAATGGCGGATGACCCACAGGTACCACATCGCATAGCCCGGCGCGGTGGTCTGCGGGTGCGTTTCCTTCTTTGTGATCAGCACAGTGCTGTTGTTGTGCGTCTTGACCACATCCTCGGACAATTCCGCAAAGCCGTAGCCGTTTTCCGGCAGGAAGCGGTAGAAATAGATCTCCGGCTGTGGGTGCCAGTGCGGCGGATAGCTCGACCACTTGCCCGGGAAGCCGATGACTTCACCAAGCACCAGGTTAGAATACGGGGCGTTGGAATGGTCGAAGACCGTGCGGACGATCCGCGTAGACGTTTCCCGCATCGTGCCCTTGCCGCGCTCTTCGCTGGCGCATTCCTCCGGGGTGTAGAGCTTCGCGCCAAACATGGTTTCATTGTCCGTGCGGTGGACGGTCAGCTCACTTTCCTGGGAGGCAGTAATCATAACCTCCACGTCGTTCGGTACATGTAGCACCCAAGGGGAGAAATCAAAACAGTTTTCGCGCGATACCGTCTGCTTTTTGCCATCCCATTCAAGGGTGATCTCGCCGTGGATAAGCAGATAGGCGCGCTCCAGATGCTGCTTCTCCGTAAAGCTCTGGCCGGGCGCAAGGCGCAGCAGGCCGAAATCCATGCGGATATTCTGCTCCTGATCGTCCATGGTGGTGATCGGCGTGTAGCCGAAGGGGTATTCGCTTGGGCCTTTGATATGCATGATGATAACCTCCGATGACAGATTACAAATATCAGACTTCAGATATCAGATCATGAAAAGAATCGTCTCCTCATCAGTCAGGGCCTATTCGCCGTACAGCTCGCACAGCTCGACTGGGCGGCCCTCCGCCACGCTCTTCTTCGCCGCAAGGCCAACGAGGATGGAGGCGAGCCCGTCTTCGCCCGTTGTGGGCGTGGGCATATCATAGAGCACCGCGTCCGTAAACGCGGTCATCTCATCGCGGAAGGACTGCATGTAGCGTTCGAGGAAGAAATAGAGCGGCTTGTCGCCCGTCACGCCATCCTGCGTAGCGAGCGTAACGGTGGTGGGCGTGTCGTTCTGCGCCTGTGCCGTGCCCTTGGAGCCGAATACCTCAATGCGCTGGTCGTAGCCGTAGGCCGCGCGGCGGCTGTTGTCGATCACGCCCAGCGCGCCGTTTTCGAATTTCAGGGTGATGACGGCGGAATCCACGTCACCCGCCTCCCCGATGGCGGGGTCCACGAGGCAGGCTGCCTGCACATAAATGGATTCGATCTCGCTGCCCGCCAGAAAGCGCGCCATATCGAAATCATGGATCGTCATATCGAGGAATATGCCGCCCGAGCTCGCCGCGTATTCCGCGGGCGGCGGCTCCGGGTCACG
>DAWDUP010000030.1:12279-13945 GCA_052346825.1 Candidatus Fimivicinus sp.
GGGTCACGGGAGGTGATCTTGACAAGCTCCAACCGGCCGATCTTTTCCTGATCGACCAGCTCGCGCAGACGCGCAAAATTGTGGTCGAAACGGCGGTTGAAGCCCACCTGCAATTTTACGCCCGCTTTTTCGACCGCTTCGAGCACGGCTTTCACCTTTTCCGGCGTGAGGTCCACGGGCTTTTCGCAGAAGATATGCTTCCCGGCCTTTGCCGCCTGGATGGCGATATCCGCGTGCGTATCCGTGGAGGAGCAAACGAGCACCGCATCGATCGCCTCGTCCGCAAGCATGTCGTCAACGGATGCATAAATTTTTTCAATGCCGAATTTGTCTTTGAGCTCCTGCAGCCCTTCTGTGCGGACGTCCGTGACGCCGTAGACGCGCGCGGCCGGCACGGCGTATGTAATGGACTGCGCGTGGAGCTTGCCGATCCGTCCGGCTCCGATGATGCCGATATTGAGCTGTTTCATAGAGAGCCTCCTCTTTTATCGTAAACGTTTGCATGACTAAAATCATGATAGCATAACTTTGCCGCCGGAACAAGCGGAAATCACAAAAAATTCCGCAAAATTCCGGCGGCGGGGTTCTGAATTTTATATATATAGACAAGGCAGGCCCTATGACACGGCGCACTTAAAACATACCCAGCCCGACAGCAAAGATGAAGACAGCGCAGCAGGCAATGAGAACCGCAGTTTCCGCAGCGAGCCGAAGCCGCTTCTTTTCATAAAAAATGCCTGTTGCCTGCCGTGCGTCCTGGTATTGCGATTCCAATTGCCGCGCGGCCCGTTCGGTGTGTTTCGTGCTGTAAAAAAAGACTAGGATGCTGCCAAAGAGCGACAGGCCAAACAAAAGCGTCGTCAGCACGAGCAGCGCGGTCAGGGAAAAAATCCGGTCTGCGCAGATGACGCTGGCTAAGCTGAACGCCGGTGCGAGCAGGCAGGCGAGGCAGTTTGTGCGATAGCGCAGGTAAGCTTCGTCCCAGAGGCAGAGCAAACCTTCCTCGCGCAGTTCCTCTCCGCCTGATTCCTGCGGAGCAGGCGCCGACTTTTCACCGCGCAGGAGGTCGTCCGACGTGACCCCAAGCTCCGCCGCCAGGGCGGGGAGCAGCGTGATATCCGGCATCCCGTCCCCGCACTCCCATTTCGATACGGTTTTGTTGCTGATGCTAAGCCGGTCCGCAAGCTCTTGCTGCGTCAGCCCCTTCTTTTTGCGCAGCGAAGCGATAAAGCTGCCGGTTTTCTTCTGATCCATTTCAATGGCCTCCCGTCTGATTTGATACCGCTTCATTGTACCAGACAGCATATTTTGAAACAACCCACGGCTATGCGAAACCGAGTCTGCGCAGCGTGGACCGGTTTCAAACTCAAAAAGAAGGGCTATAGAACACAAAAAGAGCTTTGCCGGTTTCCACAGCTGCTCTGTGGTATATGATGTTACTTCGGCTGTGCGATTTTCTGCGTTTTGCGCGAAAAAAGAAGATAGGAAAGGATACCAATCACATCTGCGAGCACCCATCCGATCGGGACGGATATCCAGATCCCGGTTACGCCGACTGATGGA
Organism: Candidatus Fimivicinus sp.; assembly: GCA_052346825.1. Lineage (GTDB taxonomy): Bacteria > Bacillota > Clostridia > Oscillospirales > Acutalibacteraceae > Fimivicinus. The sequence goes on from DAWDUP010000030.1 coordinate 13,843, forward strand.
ATTTGCGACAGCGTGTAGGCCAATGCCACCCGGGTGCCGAGAGAGATCACCGTCAGGGCGACGGACATGCCAGGCCTCCCGACCGCCCGGTAAAAGCCGTAGA
>DAWDUP010000030.1:13955-15164 GCA_052346825.1 Candidatus Fimivicinus sp.
AAATAGAAGGCCGATACCGCAGTAAAAGGACGCTTCAATCCGCAGATAATGTACACCTGCCGCGACGATCTGTGTTTCCTCCGGCTGGATAAAAACCTCCATCAGCGGGCGGGCGAAGATACAAACCACGGTGCTGGCCGCAGTGCAAAAAATAAACGAGCAGACCACGGCGCTTTTGATCCCCTTCCGGATGCGGTCTGTTTTTTGTGCGCCGTAATTCTGAGCGATAAAAGTGGAAAATGCGTTTCCGAAATCCTGGGCGGGCAGATAGGCAAGGGAGTCGATTTTCACAGCTGCCGCAAATGCTGCCATAATGACCGTACCAAAGCTGTTGACCAGGCCCTGCACCATCAGGATGCCGAGGTTCATGACGGACTGCTGGACACAGGTCAGCAGGGAAAGGCCTGCGATTTCTTTCGCGATCCCTGCATCCCACCGCATATGCCTCCTGCTGACACGCAGCTGCGGCAAAGCGAGCAGCACATAGCCCGCGATACCGATCCCGGAAACATACTGCGCAATGACTGTGGCCGCCGCTGCGCCTTTCACTCCCCAGTGAAACACAAGCACAAACATCAGATCGAGGGCGATATTCAGAGCGGCCGATATCCCCAAAAACACAAGCGGAACCGCCGAATTTCCGATGGACCGGAGCAGCGCGGCGAAAAAGTTATAGAGGAAGGAGGCGGCGATACCCCAAAAGACCACCCACAGGTATTCCCGCATGAGCGCGGCGGCCTGCTTCGGCGCCCGGAGGGAATGAATGATCCAACCGAGGCCGCAGAAAGCGGCGATAGTTAGTAGAACCGTGACGGAAGCAATCAGGAGAAAGGAGATAAAAATGCTTTGTTTGAGCCGTTCGCCATCCCTTCGCCCGAATTGGATGGAAAACGCTGCGCCACTCCCCATGCAAAGCCCTAGTAAGATCGAGGTGAGGAACACCATCAGCGTGTAGGCGGAGCCGACTGTAGCGAGCGCATCCGCGCCCAAAAACCGCCCGACGATCAGGGTATCCGCCACATTGTAAAATTGTTGCAGGAGGTTACCGGCCATCATGGGGAAAGCGAATCTGAAAAGCTTCCCTGTGATACGCCCTGTGGTTAAATCCTGTTTGATGGATTTCACATTCTCCACATCCAAATAAAAAACGCTATTTTTAGAAATATTAAATTTACCTATTGAAATAAATTATAGCCTTTATCTTAACAT
>DAWDUP010000030.1:15174-17710 GCA_052346825.1 Candidatus Fimivicinus sp.
CGAATTGATTTAAATGGCGGATTGTGGTATCATAAATTCAAGATGATTGGCGTAGAAAGGAGCCGGATAATAATATGTATCTGGATCATTTGGATGACCTGGACCAGAGCATCCTGACCCTGCTGGTGGAGAACGCCCGTTATTCCTATTCGGAAATCGGGGAAAAGGTTGGGATTTCGCGCGTCGCCGTAAAGGTGCGCATTGACGCGCTAGAGAAAAAAGGAATCATTGAAGAGTATACCACCGTCATCAATCCGCAGCGGATCAGTGGGGCGGTATCCTGTTATTTTGAAATCGAAACGGCGCCGGCGCGCCTGCAGGAGGTGACCGGCCGCCTGTGTGCGAATGAGACCGTCACGCAGATTTACCGCATGACGGGGGAGGGCTGCCTGCACGTTCATGCCGTCGCCTCCTCACAGGAGGAGCTGGAATCGCTTTTGCACGAGATCGACGCATTGCCCGGTGTGCTGCGGGTGAACAGCCGTGTGATTCTTGAGCGCATTAAAGATGTAAAGGGCCTTCGTCTGTGAGGGCCCCGGCAGCGCCGGATGGAAATTATTTGAAATCCTTGCTTGTCTTCATTACAAGCTTGTGCTATCATATTAGCGCAAACGTTTACATATCATAAGGAGGCGTTTCTCTCATGGATCAAGTTAAAGTCGGCATCGTAGGATATGGCACGATCGGCCAAAGACTCGCGGACGGCGTAGCTTTGCAGGGGGATATGGAGCTCGTCGGTGTGGCGGATGTGGCCCCGACCCTTGCCATCCGTGCGCTTAAGGAGAAGGGCATGCCCTATGCGCTGTATCTCTCCGTGGAGGATCACCGAGCAGAATTTGACGCGCTTGGCATTCCGGTTTCCGGTACGCTCACCGATCTCATTCAGAAGTGTGACGTCCTGCTCGACGCGACCAACGCGGGCATCGGTGCAAAGAACCGTGCGCTCTATGAGCAGTATGGCAAAAAGGCCATCTTCCAGGGCGGCGAGAAAAATGATGTGGCAGACGTGTTCTTCCACGGCTACGCAAATTTTGAAAAGGGCGTCAATAAGCAGTTTTTGAAGTTGACAAGCTGCAACACCACCGGCCTCATCCGTGCAGTGGATTGCCTGGACCGCGCCTATGGCATGGAGCGTGTGGCCATCACGATCGTGCGCCGCGTGGCGGATCCCGGTGATTATCACAGGGGGCTTACCAATGCCCTGCGCATCGATAAGGCGCCGAGCCATCAGGCCGTCGATCTGATGACGATCATGCCGCATGTGGCGGCCACGGGCATCCTTATCCACACGCCGGTTACACACGGCCACATCATCACGGTCGTCGCGCACGGCAGGGAGAAGATCACAAAGGAAATGGCGCTGAAGGCGTTCAACGACCATCCGCGTATCCGCGTTGTTTCCACGGACGAGGGCTTCCTCGGCAACGCATCGCTCTTCAAATATGCGCGTGATCTGGGCAACCCGCGCGGCGATATGTATGAGATCGCCCTGTGGGAGGACAGCATCGTGGAAACCGGCGACGACATCATGTTCGCTATCAACATCCCGCAGGAGAGCGTGACCATCCCTGAAACGATGGATGGCGTGCGCGCCTGCATGGGAATGCAGACGGATCGTGAATCCGGCACTGCGGAAACGAACCGTTATCTGGGGATTGGAAAATGGAAGTAAAAATGGCGCCGCTGGACGGCATGGACGTAGCGGGCAAGCGGGTGCTGCTGCGCCTTGATATCAATTCCCCCATCGACCCACAGACGAAACGGATCGTCAATGAAAACCGCCTGAAAAAGAGCCTGCCGACGCTGCGCTACCTGCTCGATGGCGGCGCGAAGGTGGCGATCATCGCCCATCAGGGCGATACGCTCGATTATCAGAATCTCATCCCGCTCAAAGAGCATGCGAAAAAGCTCACTGCTCTTTTGGGGCGTGAAGTGCGCTATATCGACGATGTGTGCGGCCCTGCCGCCTGCGATGCGGTCAAGGAGCTGGCAGCAGGGGAATGCATCCTGCTTGGCAACCTGCGCTATCTCTGCGAGGAGATCAGCGGCTTTGAAAAGGAAGTAAAGCTCAAACCCCCCGAGATGCTGGACACCTGGCTCGTGCGCACGCTCACGCCGCTGTTTGACCTCTATGTCAACGACGCGTTCTCTGCCGCGCACCGCAACTGCCCGAGCATGACGGCCTTTCAGGAGGTACTGCCCACGGCGGCGGGCTTCCTGCTCTTCGATGAATACAAAGCGCTTTACAATGTGCTGCACGGCGCTCAAAAGCCCGCAATTTTTGTGCTCGGCGGTGCAAAAATTTCCGATGCCTTCGGCATGATGGAGGCCGTGTGCGCCAACGGCACAGCGGATACGATCCTCGCCTGCGGCGTGACCGGGCAGGTGATGCTGCTCGCAAAGGGCGTAAAGCTCGGCAAAACAACGGAGGACTTTTTGAAGGCGCGTGATCTCTGGTGCTTCGTCGGGCAGGCGAAGGAGCTGCTCAGCCGCTTCCCCGGTGTGTTCCAGCTGCCGGTGGATCTCGCCTTCGAGC
>DAWDUP010000031.1:0-2817 GCA_052346825.1 Candidatus Fimivicinus sp.
TCGCTTGCAGGAGAAGAGGATACGATTCCCTCAGACAGCCGGAATCCCGATATTCGCCTCGCCCAGACGGTTGGAGACGTATGTCCATTTTTGTCCGCCTATGCTGCGGCTTATGGTGAGCCTTTCTATTTAAATCTTGCCATGCGGCAGATCAATGAGTATCTTTTGAACGGTATGCATCCGGTTCAGGGGCTCCCGGCGCAGGGATTTGACCGGAAAAGCGGACTCCCCGTTGGGGCGTTTGGCTGGAGCGGCGCATGTGCGGCGGTCGCATTTGGCATGATGGAAACCTACCGCCATCTTCCCAGAGAAGATGCGCGCAGAGTGAAGCTGTCGATCCACAGCCGTCTGTTTGCAGACCGCTTGTGCGTATTATGGGGGAATGACGGAAGTTTTCCTCGCCTTCCCTCCTCTCCGCTTTTGGATACGGAAGCGTCTGCGGTGCTCGCCGTTTTTTTGTGGGATGCCTATCATAAAGCACAGGATGAAAAGTATCTGAACTGTATCCGGCGCACAATGGAGGATCTGAGAATGCACACACGAAAGAACGGCTTGGTTGACTTTGCACAGCCGGAATCCTTGAGACCTGGATTTTATTGGGACACAGAGGTGCCCACGGCGGGCGCTCTTGCCGCGGCTCTTTATGCGGTGGCTAAGATAGAAGGAGAGAAAGAAGGACCCATACGGATGAACAGGGGGTCATTGGAGGAATCTTTGAAATGAGGCAGATTTTGATTTTGCTGCTTGCAATCGTTGCAGTTTCTTTTGTATTAGAACGATTGCAGGGCTTTTTATGTAGCGGAAAGCTGTATGGATTTTGTGCAAAGCAATATTTATTCCGTCTGGCATGTACGGCAGGAATCGTAAGCGCCGCGGCAGTTATTTTCTTTTTCGTATCCGGACAATCTCCCTTGGCGTGGAGCACCACTACATTTCGCCTGATGCTGCTTCTCGTCCTCATGGTGAATTTGCTTTACGGACTGATTCAGGCCCGGCGGACGGTGCTCAAGAATGAGGAACACCCGCTCCGAAGGGAATTGTATATTGTATGTGGCCTGCTGTTGATCACAATTCTGCTGGAGACGACGGTATTCAATTTTCGTGCGATTGAATCCCGCTGGTTCGAGCCGGTCACCGGCTATTCTATATCCGGCGAAAATATCCGAATGATGCAGGAGGAGGACGGAACCAGTCATATCCGCACAAGCGGTCAAACAATCGAATTGTTGGATATCAACCAGAAAATTCAGAATATGTATCTGCGCGTTCAAACAGGAGAAAAGAGGCCCTCTGTGGCGAAGGTGCGCATGTTCGCTACGGATGAGGCAAACGAGCTTTACGATTCTCTTCCCCTAAAAAAGATATCATCTGCTGTAGAGCGGACACAATATTTTCGCCTGTATCTCAGCGGCCGTTCTGAAAAGATCAAGATCGTCTTAGAGGATTTCAAAGGCGGGGAGGCCACCGTGGATATACGGTTTAATACACAGGTTCCGTATCGCCTCTCCTTCTGGCGGATTGTTGTTGTTTTTGCCGCGGCAGCCTTTTTGTTCTTAATTCGACCCAAATCGCCGATTTACCGCTACCGGTTCCATTGGGATCTTCCTTGGCAGAAAGCGCTGATTTTCGGCTATGTAGCGCTTCAGTTCGTGCTTCTTGCAGGCTTGACGGTGCAAAATGGCACCATGGTGAACGCGCAGCAGAATTACGCCCACCATTCTCAATATCAGGAACTGGCCCGCGCAATGGTAAAGGGAAAATTGTATATTGACGATCAGCCGGCTCAATCGCTCCAATCCATGGAAAATCCCTATGACACAAAGCTTCGCAATCAGGAGGTCAATGCGGAGAGCCATGAAACATACCGATGGGATACCGCTTATTATGAGGGAAAGTATTACGTTTATTTCGGCGTACTCCCCGTATTAACATTTTATTTGCCTTTTTACCTGCTCACCGGGCAGGATTTTCAGACGGTCTGGGGAATTATTATTTGCGAGGCATTTTGGGTGATGGGTGTCGCGCTTCTTTTGGGCATGATAACAAAGAAATACTTTCCTAAAACGCCTTTGATGGTCTATCTTTTGCTTTGCATGACCTTTATAAATGGAGGCGGGCTTCTCTTTATCGCCCAATCGCCCAGCTTCTATTGCCTTCCGATATTGATGGCAGCTGTATTAGCCGTGTGGGCGCTTTATTTCTGGCTGTCGGCTTTGGAAGGGGAAAGGCTTTCCAAGGGATATCTGTTCGCAGGAGCCTTATGCGCGGCGCTTACCGCAGCCAGCAGGCCGCAGTTTTTGCTCGTCTGCCTTCCAGCGGTCGCCCTGTTCTGGGATGAGGTATTCAAAAAAAGGACGCTGCTTTCCCAAAAGGGCCTGGGGGCAACCGTTTGTCTGGCCGTTCCGTTTTTGGCAGCAGCGGCGGGCGTGATGTATTATAATGCGGCGCGGTTCGGCTCCGTGTTTGATTTCGGCGCCAATTATAATCTGACAACGAATGACATGACCAAACGGGGGATTGTATTGGGGCGTATTCCGATTGGCTTGTTCACCTATTTTATTCAACCTCCTGCGATTTCTTCGCAGTTCCCCTATTTGAAAGATGTATCGATTGAAACGAGCTATATGGGCAGGACAATTGTGGAAACCTTCTTTGGCGGCATTTTTTCTACAAACCTGACTCTGCTCTTTGGCCTGTTCCTCGGAAGGGTTCGGAAAAGCCTCCAGGAAAAAAAGCTGTATGCATTTTCTGTTCTGGCGCTTGTATCGGGAGTAATTATTGCTGTGGCCGATACGGAAATGGCAGGCCTGTTACAGC
>DAWDUP010000031.1:2827-3563 GCA_052346825.1 Candidatus Fimivicinus sp.
TGGCTTCCATTGTGGTGATGGCCATGTTTGAAAAATGGACTTCCAAGGAGATGAGAAGAGGGCTTCTGACAATCTTCGTGGCTTTTTGCGTGCTGAGTCTTCTTTATGATATCCTTCTTTACTTTTCACCGGGTGGGACGCCGATTGCCAATGGAAATCCCACATTTTATCATACGGTTTCAAGTATGATTCAATTTTGGGTATAATCAATTTGACGGCATGTTTTGCTTGTTTTCGCTGTTGGAACGCAGTATACTGAAAACAACACTTAAAAAAGTGAAAGGAGCGTGTTTATGCAGGAATCCTCACCGGATCTGCGGCTGGCGGTTTTAATTGATGCAGATAATGTTCCGTATGCAAATGTTAAGGCGATGCTTGCAGAGATTGCGCGTTATGGCACGCCGACGATCAAGCGGATTTATGGGGATTGGACGCAGCCGACGCTTTCCGGCTGGAAAAAGGTGCTGCTGGAGAATGCAGTGACGCCTATTCAGCAGTACAGCTATACGTCAGGGAAGAACTCGACCGACTCCGCCATGATCATTGATGCAATGGACATCCTCTATACCAACCGTGTCGATGGGTTTTGCCTGGTGTCGAGCGACTGCGACTTTACACGGCTGGCCACCCGCCTGCGCGAAGCGGGCAAGCTGGTCATCGGTATCGGCGAGCAGAAAACGCCCACGCCGTTTATTTCGGCCTGTGACCGCTTTATTTATCTGGAAATCTTACCAGA
>DAWDUP010000031.1:3573-7187 GCA_052346825.1 Candidatus Fimivicinus sp.
TGAGAAAAAGAAAAAACAGCGCCTGCCAAAGGGAAAAAGCGGTCAGCCTGCGCTGGAGGAGCCGGAGACGGCGGTGGTTTCTGTGCGGCAAAAAGGAAGCAGGCTGCCGCATGAGGTTGCCGAAATGATTGCCGCTTCCGTCAACGATCTTGCGGATGAAAACGGCTGGGCCTTTCTGGGAGATGTTGGAAACCTCCTGCTGAAAAAGCAGCCATCGTTTGATAGCCGCAATTACGGTTATCAGAAGCTTTCGCAGTTGATCCAGTCCATGAATCGGTTTGATATTGAGCCGCGCGATACAGCGAATTCCCATGTCAAGCATATTTTTATCCGTGAGAAAACGTCATGAAGAGGCGGCTTTCCCCGAAAGCTGCCATTCATATATGGTTCACATTTTTGTAGTAGCTTACTAGTATGGGTAAACAAGGGGAAACAGCGCCGCCCAGCATCCGCAAAGCCACGTTTGCCGCGTTCTCGGCCTCGGCTGGCGGCAGCCAGCCGTCGCCCTGCGGCCTTGCAAACCTGCCCCTGCAGATGCCGGAGCGGTCCTTAGGAGTTTTGGAGCAATGCCGGGGCCTTTGGCAAGGCAGACGACGATGCCTTCCTTGCCGGAAGGCGAGGAGGATAACGCCGGCAGAGACCCTCGGCATTGCCCTCAAAACCGTTGTTGCCTCTGTTCACCGATGCTAACTATGAACCATTATATTAAAAAGGAAAGGAAGTGTTAGGATGATTTCGATCATGGAAGTGATTCTGAGCCTGCTCAGTGGCATCTCGGATCCGATCGCTAAGGCATTTGGCGAATGGATGCAGTCGATCGTCATTAAGATTTTTGGCTGAATGGTATGAAAAGAAAACGTCCCGGAAAACACGATTGTGCGTTTCCGAGACGTTTCCTTTTTGTCTTTTGAGGGGCCATCAGCTTCAGCCTGCTTCTGCAATTTTCTCGCGGATTGTGGCCCCCACTTCTTTTAGCTCTTCGCGGGATAGTCCTGCAGTGGGGATGGGAGTCAGAATTGTGAGCGTAACCTCTGCAGGCTTGATCCACATATGGTTGGCTTCCATCACCTTATAGGTACCGCTGATCCGCACGGGGACAAGCGGTACCTTTGCTTTTTCAGCCATTTTGAAGGCACCATTCTTGAATTCTCCCATCTGATCGCCGCGGCTGCGCGTTCCCTCCGGAAAGATCGTGATCGAATAGCCCTTTTGAAGCAGTTCGGTTCCCTGACGCAGAGATCCCATAGCACTGCGCGCATTTTCCCGATCCAAGAAAATACAGCCAAGATAGCGCATCCAGGTTCGAATCATGGGAATTTTATCCGCCTCTTTTTTGGCAATTAGGCCGTGCGGTTTGTCCAGATATCCAAGCAGCGTGGGAATATCGAAAAGGCCTTGATGATTACTGACAAAAACACAGGCACCTTTCGGAATATTCTCAAGGCCCCGCACGGTTACCTTGACACCGGCAAGCTTTAAAAGCCTGCGCGACCATTTCTGTACCGCTTGCGAGACGAGCGCATCCCGCTCTTCGATGTTTCCAGCCTGTGTGAGCTTTTTTATGCGGTGTATTTTGGGGAGGACGGCGATCAGATACCCCCAAAAATAGATAAACCAAATGATTGTTCGCATAGAAATGGACTCTCCCTTATTGCTTGTTGTCCTTAATCATAGCACCCTGATCCGTAAAAAACAAGGGAAAGTAGCGGAAATTAAGAGAAGGCAGCAGAAATATATCATTCTAATAATAATGGAATTTATTGAATATTCGGGGAAAGAAACAGCCATGGAAAACAATTGTTTTTTTCTGCTAAGCGTAACGCACGATCCGATTGGAACAGTACCTCGAAAACCGCATGACCGTCTGAGAAGAAATACCCCGTAGGGACGTGTGCCAGTGCTGGAACCTTTTCAGGGAGAACGGCAAGAGGAAGACAACAGAGGGAACGCATGACATGGCCCAAGCTCCCGGCTTGGGCCATGACGGGCTGCGGCTCAACGGACGAGCCGTGCTCGAGAAAACACCCCTTTCCTTGTACCAGCATATATTGGAGGGAAAGAGGTGATCATTTGAAATTCAAGTTTATTCTGTCGATTTGTTTCGGCGGACTGTGGCTGGCCGTTTCTCTATGCTTTGCAATCGGCTGGGCGCAGGAGGTTTCTTATATTTTTCCCGGTATTTATGTTTGGTGGGTAATTATCGGAATTGCCCTGCTTCCAGGCTTTTTGATGAGTGCCGTATTTTTTTCCAATATATTGAACTGGAAATTAAAAAGATATCCCGATATCGCGGAAGACACAACGATTCTCATGTGTGCGCATAACGAAGAAAAAAATATTGCCCGATCTATTCAAGCGATTTTAAACCAGCAGTACGCCGGGCATATTCGGCTGATTGTTGTTGATAATGGATCCAATGATCATACCAAACAGCAAATCATGAACATGCAGACGTCTGCTCTTACAAACTGTTCCATCGAATATGTTTACTGTGACCAGCCAGGAAAGGCTCACGCATTGAATTATGGTCTGGCGATGATTCACACCCCGCATTTTATCACAGTAGACGCCGACACCTGCTTGGAAAAACAAGCAGTACAAAGAATCATGAACCATATTGTATCCTGTGAAAGCGTGTGCGTTGCCGGAAATCTGTTCGTTCAGAATCCCAAAGCTTCCCTGGCTGCAAGAATGCAAAATTATGATTACCTGCTTAGCATTGCTGCGGTCAAACGATTCCAGGGCAGCTATCAATCTACCTTGGTGGCACAGGGCGCTTTCAGTGCTTATCAAACCGAGGCGGTTCAGCAAATAGGTGGATGGAAGGATGTGATGGGGGAAGATATTGTACTGACTTATCAATTGCTCCGCCAGAAGCTTCCATCAACTTATGAGCCTGGGGCAGTCGGTTATACAACGGTTCCTGAAACATTCAATGGCCTGTACAATCAACGCAAGCGGTGGGCAATCGGTATGCTGGAGGGATTATCCTCTGTTCCGCCTTGGAAACAGGGGACGGGATATTCCCGCTATTTTACTTTCGTGAACCTTTCTATTATTTACCTTGATCTTGCCTTTCTATTTGGACTTATCCCAGGAATTATACTTGCATTTTTTGGATTCTTTTATTTTGCTGGATATCTCACCTTATTGACAATCGCCATTAGCATTCTACTCTTTCTAAGTATGTATCTCTATCAGAAGAAATTGGGGATTCCATTTCAAAACAGCGTTTTGGGATTCCTGTGTTTTCTCTTGTTTTTTCAGGCCATTCAGAGTACGGCGGCATTGCACGGCTACCTGATTCGGCTGCTGCATAGAAAGGGGGAATGGAAGTGAAACGGAGAAATGTATTATTCGGCGCCCTCATCTGCGTTGTGATTGCATTGGTTGTTTTTGGGCTGTTTGCGGGAGTCTTCCATCGTTTAAAACGTGATGCCATCACGGTGCAAATCAATCCCGGGCAGCCTGTCGTTGCGCTGACCTTTGACGATGGTCCAAACGCCCGCTATACCCCGCAGGTGCTGGATATTTTGTATGAACAGCAGATTCCGGCTACTTTCTTTCTGATAGGCGAAAAGTTTACCGGAAACAAGCTGCTGATCCGGGAGATG
>DAWDUP010000031.1:7197-17332 GCA_052346825.1 Candidatus Fimivicinus sp.
TGGCGGCAAGTGGGCATGAAATCGGGAATCATACCTTCTCCCACCCGGACCTCACTAAATTGGACAGCCGAACAATACAATGGGAAATCCAACGGACAGAAGAAAAACTGAAAGAAATCCTGCCGGACTATCCGATGAAGTATGTACGCCCGCCTTATGGAAGATATACGGAAGATGTCCAAAAGGCAATTGGCCTTCCTCTTGTATTATGGACAATCGACAGTGGTGATTGGGAAGCTCCTAACGCAGAAAATATCTACACTGCCCTTATCAGCAAGATACAGAATGGTGATATTATCGTTTTCCATGACGATAACGCGCAAACAGTCAAGGCACTGGAGAGAATAATTTTAGAGCTCAAGAAGAGAGACTTTCAGTTTGCGACTGTGTCACAGCTGTATGAGTATCAATCAAAATGATAGCGCAGTTGGAGCAAGATAGGAACAGTGTAGGTGATTGCCGGCCTGAAAACAGGCGGCTCCGGATGAAATAACCGGAAGGCGGGCGTTTTTCTTCCTGCCTTCCGGTTTTCTTATTTTATGTACCTGTCGTCTCCTGATAGTTGCCGAGAAGCGTAAAGGCGGGAAGCTCATCCTGCAGGGCGCAGAGCAGATGGAGGGTGGGCTCATCCCGTACACTGCCTGTAAAATCAAGATAAAAATAATACTGGAAGTTGCTATCCGGAATTGGACGGGATTCGATTTTGGTGAGATTCAGCCCGCAGCGGGCAAAACGGGACAATACGCCATACAGAGAGCCAGTGGTATGCGGCAGGGTAAAAATCAAGCTGATTTTATCCGCCTGCGGTGTGATACGCATCTCGCGGGAGATCGCGATGAAACGCGTAGCGTTATTTTTGCTCGTCTGGATGTCGGATTCCAGAATCTGAAGGCCAAAATTACGGGCGGCATCCGCTGAGGCAATCGCGGCTGCGTCCTGCTCCCCAGATTCGGAGAGCCGCTTGGCTGCCGCTGCAGTATTGGAGCAAGGGACCGGGGAGAGGCCGTGCGTCTCCAGGTATTCAGCGCACTGAGCGAGCCCCTGCGGATGGGAGTATACCCGCTTCAGGCTGCCAGGCTGTACCCCGGGCAGCGCCATCAGGCAGTGATGAATGGGGAGATCCATTGCCACCGAGATGGAAAGGCGATAGCGCAGCATCAGATCAAAGGTCTCGTGGACGGAGCCCGCATAGGAATTTTCAATGGGGACAACGCCGAAATCGGCCTTCCCTTCAGCAACAGCCGCAAATACATCCTCGAATCCGTGATAAAAAACGACGTTGCCCTCCGGGAAAAGTAGACGGGAAGCCACGTCGGAATAGGCGCCGCTGACACCGGAACACGCGATTCGGGGCGTTTGCAGCCATTCCTGCCCGGCGTGTAAAGCTCTTTCTACCTGCTCGCGCAAAGCCTGTCCGCCGCCGAGCGCATCGTGCTGCAATGCGCGGCTCGCCTCTATCATCGCTGCATAAACGCCCTGCAGGGCGTTTCCGTATGTGCCGCCGCGGTCCCGGATACGGTCGAGAATCTGCTGCTCCCGCTTTGCATCAAGCACAGGGATACCGGCTTCGCGTTTGATTTGAGCTACCTTGCCGGCTGCATCCATGCGGCGCATCAGAAGCGGCAGAAGCTGGTCATCAATGGCGTTTATCTCCGCCCGAATTTCATTGAGCTTTGGATGATCCATAGCTAGTCATCTCCCCCTGAATTAGCATCGCGTCCAGCAGCGCAACCGCAACTGCCGCCTCTACCACCGGCTGCGCGCGCACGGCAATGCATGCGTCGTGACGGCCCTTGATGACCAAGCTGGCGTTTTCATGGGATACGCAGTCGATGGTCTGCTGCTCCTTTGCGATGGAAGCAGTCGGCTTGAATGCCACGCGCAGGAGAAGCGGCATGCCGGTGGAAATGCCGCCCAGGATGCCGCCGTTATGGTTGGTGCGGGTTTTGACGCTGCCGTCAGAAGCATAGTACATCGAATCGTTTGCCTCGCTGCCGCATAGGCCGGAAATTCCAAAGCCATCGCCAAAGGAAATGCCCTTGACGGCTGGCACACCGTATAGGAGAGAGGCGATCCGGCTCTCCAGGGAATCAAACATCGGGGAGCCGATACCGGCGGGGAGGCCAACCGCCGCACATTCGATGATGCCACCTACGCTGTCCTTTTCCGCCTGTGCCCGGGCAATTTCTGCATACATTTCCCGCTTTTTTTGCAGATCGAGCGCTGTAAAAGGCTCTTTGTTTAAGGCGTTGAGCTCATCTGTGGTCAGAGAGACAGCGTCAAAGGGCGTATCATAGATATTGTGTATCATAAATACATGCGAGCCGATCACGATCCCGCGTTTTTCAAGGATCTGGCGGCACACGGCTCCGGCGGCGGTAAGGGGGGCGGTTAACCTGCCGGAGAAATGCCCGCCGCCGCGGATATCATTATGGCCACCATATCGTACGCTGCCCGTATAATCTGCGTGGGAGGGCCGTGGCAGATGCAAAATATTGGTATAGTCGTGTGATTTGACATTGGTGTTTTCAATCACGGCGCACAGGGGGGCGCCGGTCAGCTTTCCGTCCAGCATACCGGAAACGAAATGTGGAAGATCCGCTTCACGGCGCGGTGTCGATCCTGCTGTGAGCCCCGGCGCGCGGCGGTCCATCTGTACCTGCACGGCGTCAAGGTCGATTACTTCTCCAGCGGGCAGCCCATCAAGCACCATTCCAATAGCGGGCCCATGGCTTTCGCCGAAGATGGACAGCTTCAGTACGTTACCCCATGTCGACGACATTCGCAACGCCTCCAATTTTCATATAGTCCTCAAAGAAGAATGGATAGGATTTATTGATGCTCAGCGCGTCGCTGATGATCACATTGTCGTCGGCGCGCATCGCGGCAATGGAAAAGGCCATGACGATACGGTGGTCGTTGCAGCCATCGACGCAACCGCCATGTACCGGATGACCGCCATGAATCGTGAGGCTGTCAGCCGTTTGTGTGACGGGAATGCCCAGCGCCTGCAGGCCGGCGGCCGTGCTCTGCAGCCGATCACTTTCCTTAAGCCGCAGGCGCGCTGCGTTATAAATCCGCATATCACCCTTGCAATAGGCGCCCAAAACCGCAAGGATCGGAACCAGATCCGGAATCTGGCCTGCGTCGATATCCATCGCCTCGAGAGAAAAGCCCTTGCTGGTGAGCGTATCGCCAGACCAGCGTAAATGGGAGCCGCACTGGGAAAGGATCGCTTTGCAGGCGCGGTCTCCCTGCATAGACCGGCGGTTGAGACCACGCACGGTGACTTCGCCGCCCAGTGCGCCCGCCGTCAGGAAAAAGGCCGCGGCAGACCAATCGCCCTCCACCATCAGATTGTGCGCACGAAAGGCCTGTCCACCCCGGATTTTCCAGCCACTCTGTGTTTTTTCTACGTGTATGCTGAAGCTGCTGAGCATCTGAAGCGTCAGATCGACATAGCCGGCGGACTGCAGGGGGGATGTGAGGATGATCTCGCTGTCCTCCTCACACAATGGCAGGGCAAGCAGCAGACCCGTGATGTACTGCGAGCTGATGTCGCCCGGCAGATGGAAAGCACCGCCCCTGAGCTTACCGCTGATGGTCAGGGGAAGGCTGTGCACGCCGTCTGTTTCGCAGGTAACCCCATGTTCACGCAAAAGCTGGAGCAGCGTATCGATCGGCCGCTCCGGCAGACGGCCGCTGCCGGTAAAGGTGCAGGTGAGCCCGCCCGCCGCTGCAATGGGCACGAGAAACCGCAGGGTAGAACCTGACTCTCCGCAATGGATTTCCGCATGCTCAGCCTGGAAGATATGCGTACCATCAATGATGACGCCGCCGGGATGAGGGCGCACAGAAGCGCCCAAGGCATCCGCGGCGCGCAACGTGGCTAGGATATCGGCGGAAAGATCAATATAGTCGACAACGCTTCTGCCGCGGCTAAGGGCGGCGCAAAGGATCGCGCGATGGGCTGAGCTCTTGGAGGGAGGGATGCGGATTTCTCCATGCGGCGTTGCCGGTGACAGGATGACCTTTTTCATGAGGGGCGGCTCCTTTCGAAAATTCTTTCGGTTATGCCGAAAAATGGACTAAGCATTCTTTTGGCCCATTATATAGGAGAAATGTTACAAAAATATAAAAAGATAGTTGATTTTTCCGCGAAAACAGGAATTTTTGTAAAAATTATTTATTGATGCCGAAAAAAGATGAAAGCCGATCCATTTCGAGTGGCAAGATAAAGCTATCCCCAATTTGACGCAGCAGGACGAAACGAATTGCGTCCCCTGCGCGCTTTTTATCACTGGCCGCCAGCTCCAGCAGCGTTTCGAGCGGCGCTTCACAGGAGACGGGAAGGCCATATTTTTGCAGCAGGTTTTGGATGCGCAGGCTGGTACCTTCCTGTGTCAGCCCATTCTGTTCCCCTGCCGCACAGACCAGGAGCATCCCGACGCCGACAGCTTCCCCATGAGAAAAGCCTTCAAAATGGCCGTACTTTTCAATCGCATGGCCGAGCGTGTGACCAAAATTCAGAAGCATCCGCCTGCCGCTTTCCCGTTCGTCCTCTTCGACGATACGGCGCTTGCTGTCGACGCAGGAGAAAATCATATCTCCCAGAAATGCTCTGGCATCCTCGCGTTCGAGCTGCTCAAACAGGGGAGCGTCGTCGATACAGCCGTATTTGATTGCCTCCGCCATGCCGTCCGCGAAAAAGCGGGGCGGCAGGGTGGAGAGAAGCGCCGGATCGATGAGAACAAGCCGAGGCTGCCAGAAGGCGCCGCACAGGTTTTTTCCCTGCGGCAGGTCGACCGCCGTTTTGCCGCCGACGGAAGAGTCGATCTGAGCCAGCAGGGAGGTTGGAATCTGAATATAATCGATCCCGCGCATATAGATTGAGGCGGCAAAGCCGGCCATATCGCCCGTCACGCCGCCGCCGAGCGCAACGACAAGGTCGCCGCGCGTAAAGGCGTTGTCTGCAAGGAAGGACAGCATGGCGCCGATACTGCCCAAAACCTTGCTGCCCTCACCCGCGGGAAAGGTATGCGTGAATACCTGGAAGCCAGCCTCTGCAAGTGAGGAGGCAACGGCTTCGGCATAGAGCGGGCCGACATTGGAATCCGTGATCACAGCCGCCTTCTGTGCTTTGGAAACGCGGCGGATGAGCGCGCCACAGTTTTCCAGACAACCGCGTTCGATCAGAATCTCATAGGGCCTGCCCGTCTGAACATGCAGTGTTTTCATCATGAGAATGACCAACCTTTCCGCTGAGACTACAAGAGATTTGATCAGGACTCTGCGCCCAAGCGATTGACCTTGCGGCCCATGGATTCTGCCAGCTTAGTTACGTGAGCTGAGACCTCGTCGAACGCATCCGGGGTCAGGGACTGCGCGCCGTCGGAGAGCGCTTTTTCCGGATTGTTGTGCACCTCGATGATCAGACCGTCCGCACCCGCTGCAACGGCCGCAAGCGATAGCGGCTCCACCAGCCAGGGAATACCCGCCGCATGGCTAGGATCGACCACGACCGGAAGGTGGGAGAGCTTTTTGAAGACCGGGATGGCAGAGATGTCCAGCGTGTTGCGCGTGAAGCTTTCAAAGGTGCGGACGCCGCGCTCGCAGAGGATCACGTTTTCATTGCCGCTCGCCATGATGTATTCCGCGCTCATGAGCGTTTCTTCAATCGTGTTGGCCAGGCCGCGCTTTAATAGGATCGGCTTCTTGCAGTGGCCGAGCTCCTTGAGCAGCTCGAAATTCTGCATATTGCGTGCACCGACCTGGATGATATCCACATCCTCGAAGAGCGGCAGATGGGAGGGGCTCATGATCTCCGTGATGATCGGCAGGCCGCTTTTGCGCTTGGCCTCGAGCAGAAGGTAGAGGCCCTCTGCCCGCAGGCCCTGGAACGCGTAAGGGGAGGTGCGGGGCTTGAATGCGCCGCCGCGCAGGATGCTCGCGCCTGCCTTTTTGACCCGTTCGGAGATGACCTCCATCTGCCCGGAGGACTCCACGGAGCAGGGCCCTGCGATCAGGGTGAGGGAGCCGTCTCCGATCGTATTGGGGCCGACCTGGATGACCGTATTGTCCGGGTGAAATTTCCGATTGGCCTTTTTATACGGCTCCTGGACGCGCTTGACGCTTTCTACAATTGACTGCGCCTGGATATATTCGATGTCGATCTTCGCTGTATCGCCCAACAGGCCCAGTACGGTGGAATGCTCGCCGTACCACGCATTAACCGTTACGCCGTAGGTCTGATTGAGCTCATTGGAAAAGGTGCTGATCTGGTCCTTGGTGGTGCCCTGCTTCAATACGATGATCATAAATACATACCTCCATTTATAATCTATGGGAAAACAAAAAAACGGAGCTCATCGTCATGAGCTCCGTTTATGTCCCTGTTTCATACCCCTCGTTGGACGGCGGGAAAGCTCACAACTCTAATTTTGGCACGGCAAAAAACTCCCTGCTAAAAAAGTAGCCGAGAGTGCTCATAAAGAGAAAGTTCCTTTTTGCAGTGCTGATGAGCATCCCAATTCCCTCCAAATGGTTTGAATTCAATATAATACTCCAAAAAGGTAATTGTCAACCCTTTTCCTTGATTTTGGCGAATGAGTGCATGCTTTTCCCATCCCACGTGTCAATTTTGTGCAGGATTGCGCAGGCCGTATCGCTGGCAGGCTGCTCCGAGCGAAGCGAAACCGTCAGATCCGCCGCCTGCCGGTACAGGCGCATCCGCTCTGCGTGCAGCGCTTCGAGCATGCCGGTTTCCCTGGCTTTTTGGAGGACCGGACGCGGTGTGGGATCCTGGTCGAGCCGGGCACATAGGACGGGCAGGGCAACGTCAAGCAGAATGACGAGGCCATTTTGCCGCAAAGCGGCGGCATTTTGGGGAAAGGTTAGAGCTCCCCCGCCTGTAGCGATGATTTGGCCGCTCCTTTGTGAGAGCTCCTGACAGGCCTGCGACTCCAGCATGCGAAAATAGGGCTCTCCATGACGGGAGAAAATTTCTTCGATGGAAAGGCCCGCCTTTTCTGCAATGTGATCGTCCATGTCGACAAAGAGAAGGCCGGTGCGTGTGGCGAGCTCACGCCCCACCGTGCTTTTTCCACAGCCCATAAAACCGCACAGGACAAGATTTTGGACTTCTTTTTTCTGATTCACCGGAATACACGCTCCATTTCCCCATTGGTTTCTTCGATGACGGGCGCAATCTGCTGTGCGGAAAAGGAAAGCCCATTCCAGATTTCCTGCGCGGCGGCGGCCTGCCAAACGAGCATCGGCATCCCATAGGCGCATTTTGAGCCGTTTAAGCGCGCTGTACGCAGCAGCATCGTCTCACGCGGGTTGTAGATTGCATCGAAAACCGCTCTGCAGCGGCGCACGGTTCGCTCATCCACCGGCATCGCCTCCGGATGTGGATACATACCGGCGGGCGTTGCGTTGAGCAGAAGATCGAAATCGCCTTTGATGGCCTCGTATGTGCACACGCCTACCGCCGCGCCCGGTATCTTTTGGCGAATTTCCTGCGCAAGCTGCTCCGCGCGCGGCAGGCCGGACGGCCTGGCGGCGATCGTGAGCGAACAACCTGCCGAAGCTGCTTCAAACGCCATCATATGCGCAGCCCCTCCCGCTCCACAGAGCAGGACGCTCCCGGCAAGCGGTATTTTCGCATCCTCCAGCGCGCGCAAAAAGCCGATATAATCCGTGTTATATCCGGTGAAAAAATCGTCACATTTCACGGTGTTGACCGCGCCGTAGAGCGCCGCGCGGTCATCCAGCCGGTCCAAAAAAGGCAGGATCGCGCTTTTGTGCGGGATGGTGAGATTGAAGCCGTCCAGCTTGCGCAATGCAGGCAGTGCCTGCGGGAGCTCCTGCGGTGGAAGCTCCTTTTTTTCATAAGCGGCGCTCACACCATGTATGGCGAACAGTTTTTCATGGATAAACGGGGACATGGTATGTCCAAGGGGATAGCCGAGCACGGCATAGCGGGAAATCGCCATCGTGAAAACTCCCTTTCAAACTTGTGTCAAAGGCGAAAAAAGACGAAATTTCCGTTTCCCTCACAGAAGTTTTTAAGCATCTGTAAAGAAACGAAAAGTTTTCGCTCCTAGGGGTTGACAAAGGGGAAAAATCTTACTAATATCTCTATAGTTAGTCTTTCTGATAACAGCAGCAGTGCGGTAATGTTTTGCAAGTAGTGTAGCACATTCCGCGTTGTTTGTCTATTTGCGTGCGTAAACGTGATTACAAGTAGAGAAGGAGGGAAAATAAGAATGGTTTTTGAGAAGCTGAGAAAGATTATTTGTGAACAGCTGGAGCTGGACGAGGATAAGGTAACTTTGGAGACCAATCTGCTCGACGATCTTGGGGCGGACAGCCTGGACGTGGTCGATCTGGTCATGTCGATCGAGGATGAATTTGAGATGGAAGTGCCTGACGAGGAGATCGAGAAGATGAAGACCGTCGCGGATGTCGTCAAGTTTATTGAAGACAACCAGTAATTGTTAAGCCACATAAAGCCGGGCCGTGTATCACGGCCCGGCTTTTTAATGCGATAGGATCAGCCGCGGCTGCGCGCGGCGAGCTCATGCTCCGGAATCACCTGGAGATCATGCTTGGCAAAGCTCTGGTTGCTTGCTCATCCGAAAAGCCTCCTTGCATGAATGGCTGCTATTTTACCGCCGGTGAAGCCATTTGTATTGTAAAAAACGACATCGGGGGCGGCGTTTTCTCAAATCTGCTTTTTGCGGAAAATCAGGATACTCCCTGCCAGCAGCATGATGCAAAGCGCGGCAGTGACCAGCAGGGCGGGGAGAATCTCCTGCGCGGCGCGGGCCCCTGAGATCAGCTCCAGATTGCAGCTTGCAAGAAAGGTGGGGGAAAAACGCTTCACACCGGGGATCAGGCCGGCAAGATAGCACACAACAACCGCTCCCCCGGTAAGCAGGGCCCCCGTGTAAGCTTGCGAAAACAGGACACCGCCAAAGGCAACGCAGGCAAGCAGAAACGCACCGAACAGCCACAGGGCGAATAGCGCCATTCCCAGCGATTTTGGCGATTGTTCCGGAAACAAAAACTGTGTGTATCCAAAGCATACTGCTGCGGAGAGGGCATAGCCAACCGACCAGCAGAGCAGCGAGGCCGCGTATTTCGATAGGATAAAGCCATGCCGTGAGAGCCCTTTGCTGAGCATGAGCATAGCCGTGCCGCTTTTGAGCTCTTGCGGAATCGTACCGCTGAGCACCAGCACCAAGACGATCAGGCAGATCTGCGTCATGTTTTTAAAAAATTGCGCGTAGGCATCCAGAAAAGTAGCGTCCGGCAATTGAAGCGGCGCGCCAAGCCCCAGGTCAATCTGGGAAAACAGCTTCGGCGTGAGCTTTGCGAGCAAAGGGCTCGACATACCGAAAAGCAGGAGTACGGCGCATAGGATCAGGAATTTATAGGTTTTCCAGAGCTCTTTGAGCTCCTTGCCGGTAAAAAGGATCGTCTGTTTCATGGATGAATCGCCTCCAGAAATACCTGCTCAAGATTAGGCTCCAGCAGCTCGTATTTTGCAATCGGGATATCGCAGGCCGAAAGATAGCGGAGAATTTCACGCCCGGCGGTTTCCGGATTGCCGATAGTCAGGATCACGCCGCCATCCGCCACCTCCGCCTTCTGTACCTCCGGCAGTACGCCGAGCCCCTGCGCCAGTGCGGCAAGGCTGGCGGTCTCCTGTGGGACGACCAGCAGGCAGTCCGCCCGATACGAGCTGCGCACCTCTTCCAACGCACCCTCTAAAACAAGGTGACCGCCATCCAGAATGCCGATCTGATCACAGATGCGTTCCACGTCGGAAAGAATATGGGTGGAAAACAGGACGGTCGTATCCTTTGAGATGCTTTTTAGAATTTCCAGCACCTCACGCCGCCCGGATGGATCGAGCGCACTGGTCGGCTCATCGCACAGCAGCAGGCGCGGCTTTCCGAGCAGCGCCTGCGCGATACCGAGGCGCTGCTTCATCCCGCGGGAAAACCCACGAATGCGGCGGTTCACACCGTCGAGGCCGACGAGTGCGAGCAGTTCGGCGGTTTGCGCCTCGATCTCCGGCCGGGTCAGGCTGCTTAATTGCCCGCACAGGCACAGGTATTCCTTT
>DAWDUP010000032.1:0-915 GCA_052346825.1 Candidatus Fimivicinus sp.
ATCTGATTGGCGATATTTTAAGCATTACACCGCATGAAATTCTGCTTTTGGCCCTAACGCTTGTGTTTGTCACGTTTATTTGGGGTGTTATTTACAACCGTTTGCTGCTGCTGAGCATCAACACGGACCTTGCCGCGAGCAGAGGGGTAAAAACGGCA
This sequence comes from Candidatus Fimivicinus sp., assembly GCA_052346825.1. Classification (GTDB taxonomy): domain Bacteria; phylum Bacillota; class Clostridia; order Oscillospirales; family Acutalibacteraceae; genus Fimivicinus. The sequence goes on from DAWDUP010000032.1 coordinate 159, forward strand.
GTCGTCGAGAATATCTTTGTCGTGCTCGTCGCGGTGGTCGTGATGCTCTCGATTAAATGGGTCGGGGTGCTGCTGATCAATTCCCTGCTGATCCTGCCCGCGGCGGCTGCCCGCAATCTCGCGCGCAGCTCGCGGCAGTATCTCGGCTTTTCAATTTTGATTGCCATGCTCTGCGGCATCGGCGGGTTAATCGCCTCGTTTTATCTCAATACGTCGGCGGGCGCGACGATCGTGCTGCTGTGCGCGGCGGTATTCTTTGTAACCTATGCGGTGCGCCGTAGAAAATAGTGGCATTTTGTATATGGGAAAGGAGACGTGTTTGATGGGTGAGCTTTCAAAGCTTCCGAATATTGGAAAGACGGTGGAGGAACAGCTTCATCAGGCGGGGATTGAAACGGCAGAGCAGCTTCGGGAAACCGGCAGCCGCGAGGCCTGGCTGAAAATCAAGGCAAACGACCCGTCGGCCTGTTACAACCGGCTATGCGCGCTGGAGGGCGCAATTCAGGGTATCCGCTGGCATGACCTGCCTGAAGATGACAAAAGATCGCTCAGGGAATTTTATTCCGCTCATAAATAATGAAAGCGCAGGAGCAGACCATAGATCTGCTCCTGCGCTTTCTTTGTGGAAATCAATGCCCTCTGTGCTTTTCCTTTTTCTTCTCCTGCCTGAGGCGGAAGAGTCGCTCCTGCTCCTCCTCGCGCTGCTGGCGGGTGCGAGCTTTGCGCGCCAGCTTGCCCTCCTCATGCTGGAGCGCCA
>DAWDUP010000032.1:925-2618 GCA_052346825.1 Candidatus Fimivicinus sp.
TGCGCTTTGGTGCCGATCCCGGCTGTTTGCAGCTGCCGGCTCACCTCACGCTGCATTCGCTTGGGGTTGCGCGGCTTTTCCGTCAGCCGGGATGCCTTGACAGGCGGGCTGAAGCGCAGGCTGTGAAAGTGGCGCAGGATAAACTCGTAGAGCTCATTTTCCTTTGGCTCTGCGCCGAAGGTCACCTTACATACCTCGTACTGCCCTGCGTAGCTGCGTTCAAAGATGCCGATCCAGAATGGTTCCTCGAAGAGCACCGTCAGCTTTGATTGCGTGGTTTCCACAATCCTTCCTCCTTTTCATAAAGACACGGCAGAGAATGGACAACCAAGGAGGCAGGTTACTGACAACGCTTGCGATCATGAAAACGCAAGCCTAAAAAAGCATGGTTGCGCGCCTGAAGGGTGCGAAATACGGGCTGTAATCAATGGCCCGCAGATGCTATTTTCAATCCTTGTTGAAACATACAGGCGATGCATTTCTCAACAAGGCTTTGCGCCCGGACTACCAACCGGGACTGTGTTTTCATCTCTGCTCTTTTATTTTCTAAGGCTTATTCCACACCGAAAAAGGCCTTGAAGGCGCGGAACGCCATATAGACGTCGATTTTGGACACAACCTCAAAGGGCGCATGCATCGACAGAACCGGGACCCCCACGTCGACAACGTCCACATCGAGATTCGCCACGTACATGGCGACCGTTCCGCCGCCGCCGAGGTCGACCTTGCCCAGTTCGCCGGTCTGCCAGCAGATTTTCTTCTCATCAAAGAGCCTGCGCACCTCACCCATGAATTCCGCGCTGGCGTCTGAGGTGCCCGATTTGCCGCGCGAGCCGGTGTATTTCGTCACGACGACGCCGCGATTGAGATAGGCCGCGTTTTTCTTTTCGATCACATCCGGGAAAGTGGGGTCGAATCCAGCGTTGACGTCCGCGGACAGGCAGCGGGAGCGGCTGAGCACATCGCGCGCTTCCAAGCCCTCCATCCGGGCAAGGTCCGCAATAAAATATTTGAGGTAAGAGGAGTTGAGGCCCGTGTTGCCGTCGCTCCCAGTCTCCTCCTTGTCGGTCAGAACCGTAACCGCCGTATATTCCGGTTTCTCACAGGCAAAGGCCGCCATGGCCGCCGGATAGGCGCACACGCGGTCATCGTGGCCATAGCCGCCGATCATGCTGCGGTCAAAGCCGATATCGCAAACCGGAAAGGCGGGGACGAGTTCGAGCTCCGCGCTGAGGAAATCACTTTCCACGATGCCGTATTTTTCATGGAGCAGCTTCATGATGGCGAGCTTGACAAGCTCGCTGCCCTCGTCGCTGCGGAAGGGGCGGCTGCCGACGAGGATGTTGAGTTCCTCACCCCGGACGCCGTCTGCGAGCGTGCGCTTCATCTGCTCTTGCGCAAGGTGAGGGAGCAGGTCCGTAACGACGAAATTCGGCTCGTCCGGCTGATCGCCCAGGCTAACGTTGATCTTCGTGCCGTCACAGCGGACAATCACGCCATGCAGGGAGAGCGGAATCGCCGTCCACTGGTATTTTTTGATGCCGCCGTAGTAATGGGTTTTAAACAACGCCATTTCGAAATCCTCATAGAGCGGATTGGGCTTGAGGTCAAGGCGGGGGGAATCGATGTGTGCCGCCGCAATGCGCACGCCTTCGCCAACACTTTTTTTGCCGATGACGGCGAGAATGACCGC
>DAWDUP010000032.1:2628-7081 GCA_052346825.1 Candidatus Fimivicinus sp.
TCACAAAATTGATCGGCGCGTTCGATTTCCGCATCGGTCAGATCGCCGCGCATGGCATGCTTCGGTTTGAAAAACAGCTCATCCTGAAGCTGCTCGGCTTTGCTTTTTTCTTGATTCATTGGGTCGTTCCTCCTATATGATAGAGATTGCGGTAGCGGTTGATTGCATTCGTTACCTTTTTGACATAGTGCGCGGTTTCCGGGATTGGGATTTCGTCGAGCGTCTTGCCGTCCTTGGAAACGTTCGGGTCCTTCAGCCAGCGGTTAACCTGCCCGCGCCCGGCGTGATAGGCGGCGAGGATTTCCTGTGTCGTACCGAATTCCTCCTGTAGCAAATGCAAAAAATAGGTGCCGTAACGCACATTGGTTTCCTCGTCGTAGAGTGCGTCGCCGCTCAGTTCCTCGCCCGTCTTGCTCTGTAGCCACTGAAAGGTGGGGAGCGTCAGCTGCATGAGACCCTTCGCCTTTGCGGCTGAGGTGGCGTCCGGATCGAAATCGCTTTCCGTTTTGATCACAGCATAGACCAGCGCTTCATCAAGCCCATTTTCCGCAGCATAGCGCTCAACAAGCGTGGTCTGCTTGAGCGGATAAAAGGCCTTGAGCATGGAACGGTAGGTCACCGCCGTCACAAGGGATACCATGGCGGCGAAGAGCAGAAAAAGGATGCCGACTTTCCAAATGGCCTTCTGTTTCCGTTTATCCATGCGAACCGCTCCTTTCCTGCTAAAAACACGATTCCGGGTTTTTCTTTGCGTTAAATTGCCGAATTCTCTCCCATACGGGCTCCAGCTCTTCTGGAAGGTCAAACGGCGGATAGTCCCGCACCAATATATCCGCGTGTTCCTTATAGTATGTCTCGCTTTTTTGCGCATTCGCACGCAGACGGGCAGATTCTTCACTGATCTGGTCGCGTTTCATAATACGCTCGATGCGAAGCGGCTCCGGCGCAGTGACGGCGATGATGAAGTCGCAGATTTGGTTTTCACCGCTTTCAAAGAGCTGCGGCGCATCCAGCACCACGGCCTTCACTCCCTCGCGGAAAGCGCGCGCGGTTTCCGCACGCATATTTTGAATGATCGCGGGGTGCGTAATCGCATTGAGCCGCGCGGTCTGCTCCGGCGCGGAAAAGGCGCGCTGGGCAAGCAGCGGGCGGTTGAGCGATCCGTCCGAAAAAAGGATATCCGCACCGAACGCGCTAGCGAGATCCGCAAGGACCTTACTGCCGGACTGCATGACTGCCCGGGCAATTTGATCTGCATCAATGACAGTAAGGCCATGCTCCCGCAAAAGGGCGGCAACAGTGCTCTTTCCCGCGCCGGTCTGCCCAGTCAGCCCAATGACGAGGCCTCTGTGCTCCATCATAATGGCACACCCTCCCGCACACATTTGCAAAGAAAGACAAATGTCTTCCTTCCAAAAATCCCTTCCTTATACATCAATGATTTCAAATGCGGCGGCACGCAGCAGACGGTTATAGACCGCAAGGCCCACGCCGTCTTTTTCCGGACAGCGTGCATAGGCGGTTTTGATTTTCATCCCATCGAGTGCGCGCAGCGTATCGAACAAATGCTGCGCCTGAGAGGAAGGATCGTCCCGCCTGCCGCAGAGAACGGTACGCACCTGCAGCGCGGCCTCCTCTCCCTCATAGCACAGGGCGGCGATATCTGCGCCAGCATGGGCGTTGACGTACTCTGCGTAACGGGAAAACGGGCCGCGGACGATGACAACATGCGCCTTTGGCGCGTAGTGCTTATATTTCATGCCGGGCGAGGATGCCTTCTCTCCGGCGGCGAGCTGCTCCTCCACGGCCCGGTCAACGTCTACCTCGCCGAGGATAGCACGAAGCTTTTCCAGCGTAATGCCACCCGGCCGCAGGAGCCTGGGCCGTTCTGCAGCGAGTGTGACGACCGTCGATTCCACACCGACCTCGCAGGGGCCGCCGTCCACAACGGCATCGATGCGCCCGGCCATATCATCGAGCACATGCTGTGCTGTGGTAGGGCTGGGGCTGCCTGAGAGATTGGCTGAGGGCGCGGCTAGCGGAACGCCTGCCGTGCGGATAATCGCACGCGCGATCGGGTGAGAGGGCATGCGCACGGCGACCGTATCGAGCCCTGCACTGACCTCGTCCGGAATCGAGGGGGATTTTGGGAGAATGATGGTCAGCGGCCCCGGCCAGTATGCGCGAGCAAGCGCGACTGCCTGTGAGGGGACCTCTCTGACCAGTGTATAAATCTGGGAAAATTCGGAGATATGGACGATCAAGGGATTGTCCTGCGGGCGTCCCTTTGCCCAGAAGATCTTTGTCACCGCAGGGCCGTCAAGCGCATTGGCCGCAAGGCCGTAGACGGTCTCTGTCGGGATGCCGACAAGGCCACCGCTCCGGAGAATGGCGCCAATTTCCTGAAGCACGATTGTATCATCCGATGTAATCTGATAAAGCCTGGTTTGCATGCAATGTCTATTCCTTTCCGGCAGCGGAAATTATGCTTCGCTTTCCGCCTTGAGCTTTTCCGCCGTATCCGCAGTGATAAGCGCGTCAATGATTTCATCAAGTGCGCCGTCCAGAATCTGCTCGATCTTATAGAGGGTCAGACCGATCCGGTGATCGCTGACGCGGCCCTGCGGGAAATTATAGGTGCGGATGCGCTCGCTGCGGTCGCCCGTGCCGACCTGCGCACGGCGCTCGCCTGCAATGGCGGCATGTTGCTTTTCGCGTTCCGCCTCCAGAATGCGAGAACGCAAAATCTTCATCGCGCGATCCTTATTTTTATACTGGCTGCGCTCATCCTGGCATTCGACGACCGTACCGGTGGGCAGATGCGTGATGCGGATGGCAGACTCCGTCTTATTGACATGCTGGCCGCCCGCGCCGCCGGAGCGGTAGGTGTCGATCTGCAGATCGGCGGGATTGATTTCCACATCAACCTCATCAGCCTCCGGAAGGACGGCCACCGTAACGGTTGAAGTGTGGATGCGGCCCTGCGATTCCGTCTCCGGCACGCGCTGGACGCGGTGCACGCCGCTTTCAAATTTCAGGCGGGAATAGGCCCCTTCGCCCTCGATCATAAAGCTGATTTCCTTAAAGCCGCCGAGCTCCGTCTCATTCGCGCTGAGAATTTCAGATTTCCAGCCTTTTGCCTCAGCATACATGGAATACATGCGGAAAAGGGAGCCTGCAAACAGCGCGGCCTCTTCCCCGCCCGCGCCGCCGCGGATCTCTACGATGACGTTTTTATCGTCGTTTGGATCGCGGGGGAGCAGCAGAACCTTCAGCTCCTCCTGTGTCCGTTCCATTTCGGATCGGGCGGCCTCAAGCTCATCAAACACCATTTCGTGAAAATCCCTGTCGAGCCCACCTGCGTCGAGCAGCGCCTTCGCCTCCTGAAAGGTGCCACGTGCCGCCTTGAATGCGCGGTATTTTTCCACGATCGGGGCCAGGTGCTTTGCCTCCTGCATGAGCTTTTTATACTGCGCCTGATCGGAGACGATCTCCGGTTCACACAGCCGGAGGTTGACTTCTTCATAGCGTTTTTCTACGTTTTCCAGTTTGTCAAGCATCGCGATAACCATCCTTTTTCTGCGGGGAGAGAGCTTTGAACCGCTCGGCAAAGTGGCAATTTAGCCCTTCTCTTCGTATCTTCTTTGTTTACACGGCAGAATATACGCTAGGTCTCCGCATCGGATGCGGAAATCCATCCCTGCGCGGAGAACGAGAAATTCTTTGTTGTTACAGGGGTGTTCTTTTTTCATGACTAGGATGTCCCCAGGCCTGACGTCCATTCTCATCGCCTCCAGCCGGACCAAAATGAAGTGATATGGTAAATATTATACCACAAAGGGGCATGAAAAAAAAGCGTCTCCCATATATATAGCAACGTAGCCGGCCGTATTTGCGCCCTTCGGGCCAATGCGCCGCGGCGAAATGCTGGCGCCCGCAAACGGATGTGTAGGTCAATGCAGGGCAATGCAAGGCATGAGAAAAAGAGGCCGCTTCAAGCGGCGGAATGGGTGGGAAAATGAAACATTTTAAGCCGGAAGGCTGGCTGATGGACACACCGGAGAACCGCGCTGCGTTTGCATCCTCCGCCGCGCTGCGCGACGCCTATTTTGAGGGCAGAATTTTGGAGGCACGCGCTCTGCTGTGCGATAAGGATCACAATCTGCATGTTGATCTCGGCTGCATGGAGGGGATAATTCCGCGCGAGGAGGCCGCCGTAGGAATCGAAGAGGGAAGGGTGCGGGACATTGCAATTATCTCGCGGGTCAATAAGCCGGTCATGTTTCGCATTACAGGCTTTGATGCAGATGCCCTGGGCCGCACCTCGGCCATTCTAAGCCGCCGCAACGTACAGCTGGAATGTATGGAGACCGACGTGGCCAATCTGACACCCGGCGAGGTGATCGACGCCCGCGTTTCCCATATGGAGGGCTTCGGCGTATTCTGCGATATC
>DAWDUP010000032.1:7091-9873 GCA_052346825.1 Candidatus Fimivicinus sp.
GCGATATCGGAGCGGGTTTGAGCGCGCTGATGCCGATCGACAGCATTTCCGTCTCACGGATCCCGCATCCGTCTGAGCGGTTCCGTACCGGCGAGGATATCCGCGCCCTTGTCAAGGGCATCGATGAAAACGGGCGGATCACACTCACTCATAAGGAACTGCTTGGCACCTGGGAGCAGAATGCAGCCCAGTTCAAGGCGGGGGAAACAGTGCCGGGGATTATCCGCTCTGTGGAAAAGTATGGCGTTTTTGTGGAGCTGACACCGAATCTCGCGGGGCTTGCAGAATACGTGCAGGGCGTTTATGCGGGCCAGCATGCGAGTGTTTATATCAAGAGCCTGATCCCGGAACGCATGAAAATCAAGCTCATCATTGTGGACGCCTTCGATGCGGAATACCCGCCGCCCTCTGTTACTTATTATACGGACAGCGATTACATCGACCACTGGGTGTATTCTCCCGACTGCTGTCCGAAGGTGGTTGAGAGCTTCTTCCCGCCTGCGCAGGAGGAATAGCGCTGCCTGTTTTAAAAATCCGTTTCCAGAAAACCATTGCGGTTACTGAGAAACGGATTTTTGTATAGTATGGCCGAAGAGGAGGCAAAACGGCGTTTGTTTATTAGGAATAAACCGTTATCTTGCATAAAAACAGCAGGGGAGATTTGGACAAGTAAACAGGATTATTGAACTGTATCATCAATTATGCTATAATTCACGGTGACACCAAAAAAATATTATTGGTTTTGAATAACAAATATGCTGTGTCCCAAAAGGGCAGGGCGTGAAGGAGGAAATTGGTTTGAAAGCCTATCATGCAAAGGATATCCGAAATATTGCGATTGCCGGCCATGGCGGAAGGGGTAAGACGACGCTGGCGGAGGCCATGCTTTATCTGGCAGGAGCGACGGACCGCCTGGGCCGCGTTGCGGATGGGAATACCGTGCTCGATTACGACGGGGAAGAAAAAAAGCGCAGAGCCTCTGTCTCCACAGCGGTCGCGCCGCTGGAGTGGAACGGCATTAGGATCAACCTGATCGACACGCCCGGCCTGTTTGACTTTGCCGGCGGCGTCAGCGAAGGCATCCGGGCGGCGGACTGCGTGCTGATTACGACGGCTGCCGGCTGCAAATACGACGTTGGCGCGGAAAAAGCTTTCAAGGCGGCGGATACCCGTGGGATTGCGAAGATGTTTGCAATCACGAAGGTGGACGCAGAGAATACCGATTTCTATAAAACGCTCGATTTCCTCAAGGAGGTTCATGAGACGCAGCTTTGCCCGATCGTCGTTCCTTTTATGGAGGGCGGCGTGGTGAAGGCATATGTCAACCTCATGGCGCAGAAGGCCTTTACATATCAGAATGGTAAGGCGGCAGAGATCCCCGTCCCGCAGGACGCGCGCATCGAGGAGATGATCAATTTCCTCAAGGAAGCGGTCGCCACCACAGACGACGAGCTGATGGAGAAATTTTTCGACGGCGCGGAGTTTACGCAGGAGGAGATTATCCGCGGCCTGCAGAACGGTATGACAGATGGCTCAATCTATCCAGTTTTCGCCTGCTCCGGCTACACGACCGAGGGCGTCGACCAGCTGCTTGACTGCCTGTCAAAGATCGCGCCGCGCGCTTACGAGTGTGCAGGCGAGAAAGCGGTGGACGCGGACGGAAACGAAATAGAGCTCTCCTGCGACGCAGATGGTCCGCTTGCCGCGATCTGCTTTAAAACGATTGCCGACCCGTTTGTCGGAAAGATGTCGTTCTTTAAAGTGGTCTCCGGAAAGATCACGGCGGATATCCCGGCCTTCAATGCCCGTACGGAAGAAAGCGAGCGCATGGGAAAAATCATCTCTGTCCGCGGCGCCAAGCAGGATGATATTTCGGAAATCGCCGCAGGCGATATCGGCGTTGTGACGAAGCTTTCCAATATGCGTACGGGCGACACGCTGTGCAGCCCGAAAAAGGTTTTGAAGCTCGCGCCCGTCTCCTTCCCGGAGCCCTGCCTGAGCATGGCGGTCAAGGTGACGAAGAAGGGCGAGGAGGAGAAGGTTGCCGCGGGGCTCTCCCGCCTGATGGAGGAGGATCCCACCATCACCTTCAAGGCCAATCATGAGACGCATGAACAGATCCTCTCCGGCCTTGGAGAGCAGCATCTCGATGTGATCGTCTCCAAGCTCAAGTCCAAATTCGGCGTGGACGTTACTCTGAGTGTGCCGCGCGTGGCATATCGCGAATCCATCAAAAAGCGCGTGGAGGTGCAGGGCCGCCATAAAAAGCAGTCCGGCGGACACGGGCAGTTCGGCGATGTCTTTATCCGCTTCGAGCCCTGCGATAGCGACGAGCTCGTATTTGCGGAGGAGGTCGTGGGTGGCTCCGTGCCGAAGAATTTCTTCCCCGCTGTGGAAAAGGGCCTGCGTGAAAGCGTGCTGAAAGGTGTCCTGGCAGGGTATCCAATGGTCGGCGTGAAGGCCACGCTATATGATGGCTCTTACCATCCGGTGGATTCCTCGGAAATGGCCTTCAAAACGGCGGCGTCCATCGCCTATAAAAACGGCATTCCAAAGGCAGATCCCGTGATCCTCGAGCCGATCGGGACGCTGAAGGCCTATATGCCAGATGAAAAGATGGGCGATATTATGGGCGATATCACCAAACGGCGCGGCCGCGTGCTGGGCATGGGTCCGGCGGAGGATAAGATGCAGGAGATCGTGGCTGAGGTTCCCATGGCGGAGATGGGGGATTTTGCGACGACACTGCGCTCCGTTACGCATGGCAGAGTGCATTTCTCGC
>DAWDUP010000032.1:9883-16567 GCA_052346825.1 Candidatus Fimivicinus sp.
CACCGGCGAATGTGGCGCAGAAGGTCATTGAAGAAGCCAAGGCGGAAGCTGAAGAATAAATAATATGGGAAACGGCGGCCTCAATAAGGGGGGCGCCGTTTTTTTGATTTGTTCGATATTTTTCTTTCCACATTCTGAAGTGGAAAACTTTGTGGAAAGTATGGAAAACTCAGAAAAACGGGTATTTTTACGCTGTAGATTTGGAGAAGCAGAATGGATTTTGTGGCTTTGCGTATGAAAAGATTTTCTAGGGGTGCTAAAGCAAATGATTGGCTGATTCAGCGGATCAAGGGGCCACGTTCGTAATAAAAAAACGCCTGCTGGGGGTTATCAATTCAGCGGAATTGTCGCTTGCAATCGGAATTGTAGCGATGCTATAATAAATCAATTTATTTCAATTATCTTTGAGGAGGTCGGAATATGCTTCGTTTGAATGCTGAAGAGAAGTTCGTCAAGGAGGGGCTCACCTTTGACGACGTACTGCTCATCCCCGCCCATTCGGACGTATTGCCCAATCAGGTAGACGTATCGACAAAGCTCACAAAGGATATCTCCCTAAATACCCCGCTGATGACCGCCGCTATGGACACGGTCACAGAGTCCCGTATGGCGATTGCCATTGCGCGCGAGGGCGGTATTGGCGTTATTCACAAGAATATGACGATTGAACAGCAGGTGCAGGAGGTTGACAAGGTCAAGCGCTCGGAAAATGGCGTCATTGTCAATCCCTTTTTTCTGTCTCCCGACCACTATGTCTATGAGGCGCTCGACCTAATGAACAAATATAAGATCTCCGGCGTGCCGATCTGCCGCGACGGCAAGCTGGTCGGAATCCTGACCAACCGCGATCTGCGCTTTATGACGGATTTTAACGTCCGCATTCAAGACGTCATGACAAAGGAGCACCTGGTGACCTCCCATGTCGGGACAACCCTGATGGAGGCAAAGCAGATCCTGATGCAGCACAAAATCGAAAAGCTGCCGCTCATTGACGACGACGGTTATCTGCGGGGCCTTATCACGATCAAGGATATCGAGAAGAGCGTGCAGTATCCCAATTCCGCGCGCGATCAGGGAGGAAGGCTCCTGTGCGCCGCCGCGATCGGTGCGACCAACGATGTGCTGGACCGCGCGGGCGCTCTGGTCGACGCGCAGGTTGACGCGCTGGTGCTCGACTCTGCGCACGGGCACAGCGACAATATCCTCAAAGCTGTCAGCAAGGTCAAGGCTGCCTTTCCACAGATCTCCCTCATTGCCGGCAATGTGGCAACGGCGGAGGGCACCCGCGCACTCATCGACGCGGGTGCGGATGCAGTCAAGGTGGGGATCGGCCCAGGCTCCATCTGCACAACACGCGTAGTCGCCGGCATCGGCGTGCCGCAGATTACGGCGGTATACGATTCGGCCTGTGTGGCGGCGAAATATAATATCCCGATCATTGCGGACGGCGGCATCAAATATTCTGGCGAGATCGTCAAGGCGCTTGCTGCCGGCGCAAATGTCGTCATGATGGGCTCTCTGGTCGCGGGTTGTGAGGAATCGCCCGGAGATAGCGAAATCTATCAGGGACGCCAGTTCAAGGTGTATCGCGGCATGGGCAGTATCGGCGCAATGAATCAGGGCAGCAAGGACCGCTATTTTCAGCAGGATAACCGTAAGCTGGTCCCGGAAGGCGTCGAGGGGCGCGTTCCCTATAAGGGACTCCTGTCCGATACGGTTTTCCAGATGCTTGGCGGACTGCGCGCCGGCATGGGATATTGCGGATGCAGAAATATTGGCGAGCTGCAGAGCAAGGCGCAGTTTGTTCGCATTACGAGCGCGGGCTTGATTGAAAGCCATCCTCACGATGTGTTCATCACCAAGGAAGCGCCCAACTATTCCGGCAACGTTTGAGAAATGGTTATGGTATGAAGCTGGTTGTAAAGACAAGAACGGAACAGCATATTTTTTCAGTGGAACCCGGCACGCCATTGTCGCAGGCAATGGCGGATCCGGGGCTTTCTATCGTTCTTCCGTGCGCAGGGAGGGGAAGCTGTGGAAAATGTCGGATCAAAGCCTTCGGCGCCCTCTCCCCCATAACGCCGGCAGAGCGGCGCTTTCTTTCCACGGACGAGTTGAACAGGGGAATCCGGCTGCTGTGCCAGACGGTCGTTTTGGGGGATGCCTGTGTTGAGCTCGCGGATCACGATGCGGATATCGTTGTGGAGGGTGCCTCTTCAGCGAAGGCAGGGAGCCAGACAAGTGCGCAAGGCTATGTGGCTGCCGTCGATATCGGCACGACAACGGTCGCGGCGTGCCTCTATGCAGCAAAGGATAACAGCGCAGCGCCTGTCGCCTCTGCCGGGCGGCGCAATCCGCAGGCTGCATTTGGCGCAGATGTCCTGTCCCGGATGGAACAGGCGCAGGCTGGCGCTTCTCGGGCGCTGCGGGAGAGTATTTTGTCGTGCGTCGACGAGATGCTTACAGAATTGCTACGGAAGGAACAGATTGAGAATACTCAGCTCAGGGAGATCGTAATTGCAGGGAATACGGTCATGCTGTATCTGCTCACGGGTGCGGATACCATCTGCTTATCCAGAGCGCCGTTTCTCCCGGAGATCCTGTTCGGCGAAGTGCTAAACGCCGGCCGCTTAGGCCTGCAGGCAGCGCCGTCGAGCCGCGTCTATTTGCCGCACTGCGCCTCCGCCTTTATCGGGGCCGACTGCCTATGCGCGATGCTTGCCTGCGGGATGCCGGATGTGGAGGAGCCCTGCGCAATGATTGATCTTGGCACCAATGGGGAGATCGCTGTTTTTACGGGATCCGCATTCTGGTGCACCTCCACGGCTGCGGGCCCTGCCTTTGAAGGCGCGGGGATCACGATGGGAATGCCCGCCGTGCCGGGCGCAATCGATCACGTGGAGCGCAGGGGCTTCCGGATTGCCTGCACAACGATTGGAGGGGAACCCGCATGTGGCATCTGCGGATCCGGGCTTGTGGACGCGGCAGCCGTGCTGCGGCAGAGCGGGATTTTGGATGCAGACGGCACGATCCGGCGGGAGGGACATCCATTCCGGGCGATGATCTGCGAAATCGACGATGCCCCCGCCGTGCGCTTTGCCGGAACGGGCGTTGTCCTTACGCAGGCGGATATCCGCGCCCTCCAGGTGGCGAAGGCTGCCCTCGGCGCGGGCTTGCAAACACTTTTAAGCCGCGCCGGTCTGAGGCCGGAGCAGCTCAAAAAGCTCTATATTGCTGGTGGATTCGGCCGGTTCCTCCATTTGGAGAATGCGGCGCAAATCGGCCTTTTTCCGCCTGCATTGTTAGGCCGGGCCGTTACCGCCGGCAATGCGGCCCTCAGGGGCGCCGGCTTGCTCGCCGTGCGGGAGACACAGCGGGGACGGCTCGCAGATATCGCGTGTAACATCCGCACAGTCTCTCTTGGGGACGATCCCGATTTTGAGCAAGCGTATTTGGAGGGGATGTGTTTCCAGGAATAGGGGATCAGCCGCCGATTCCCTGCTGGATCGCCGCACCGAGGGGTAAAAACAGCGCCTTGGCAAAGCGTGCAATACCTCGAAAAACCGGTCCGCTAGACGGAGGTGCTCCGTTTCGAGCGTATCGGGCCCATTCAGCTCGCCTGTAACCGTATATGCATGGTGGCGACTGCCGCCACATGGTCGGAATAGCTTTCGCCTGTTTCCAGATTGCGGTGGAAAACATAGTTGTGTGTGACCACCTTCAGATCCACCCTGCCGCCATCGCGGTACATCGCGCGGTCGAGCGAATCCCATTTTACCCCACCAGCTATTAAAGTCAAAGCCGGGGTCCTCCGTTGAGTAAACGCCATCGTTTTCAAGCTGCAATCAAAAAAGACAGAGCTCGTTTCATAAAAAATGTACGCTTTCTTTTGTTCCCTCGTGCTCTAAAACGGAACCTTTTATCAACATGATAACATATTATAAAGGGGATAGAGCAATCAATTTTCTTTTCTAATCCTGATTTGCTTTCTTCCATTCTGCTATTTGCTATAAGCAAAATAGATGCCTGAGATCCCTATGGAACAAAGGAGACTGCGCCCTATGAATGTATATGATTTCGACAATACCATTTATCGCGGTGAAAGCGCTGTTGATCTGTTTCTCTATTATCTCAAGCGCGATCCATCCCTGCTGCGCTATATCCCGGAGGTCGCCGCCGCCCTGCTGCGCTACAAGCGCGGAAAGATCGGCATCGAGGAGGCGCTTGCCATCTATGGCGCGCGTGTAGCCGCATATTTTCGAACCATCTCGGACTTTGAAGACGATATGAAACGCTTCTGGGATACGCATATGAAAAATATCAAGCCTTTTTATGCGCGCCTGCGCCAACCGGATGATGTGATCCTCTCCGCCTCTCCAGAGCGTGTGCTGGCGGAAGCCTGCAGCCGCCTTGGCATCCAGCACTGTATCGGCACACAAATAGATGAGCAAACAGGCGAGATTACGTGCTTCTGTTTCCGGGAGAATAAAGTTGGCTGCCTGCTAGACCGTTTCCCAAATGCAAAGATCGCCAATTTTTATACAGACTCCTTTAACGACCAACCAATCATCGATCTGGCCGAGCATGCCTTTCTTGTTAAGGGAAACCGGATCAGACAACTAAAATAGAAAAAAGGCGGTACATAATTAAGAGACTTCCCATTAAGCCAATGAGTTCCTCGTCGGCTGTTGGAGCCAGAAGGAGCGGCTAGCCTTTTGCCCAATTCCTGCTACGCTTTAGAGGAGAATGCGTATTGAGGCTTGTCCCCCTTTTTTCTAGGGCAGCAATCGGAAGGCGGTCGGGCAGAGAAGAAATCTCCGGCTGGCGCACAGCATCTAAAGTTCCATCGTCGCCGTTAGCGCGAAATGATCGGAAATACTGACCCCTTCATAAACCTCCGTTGCGCACACACGGCAGTCCGTTACCGCCGAAAGCGGGAGATTGCGTACGAAAAAATGGTCGATGTTGCGCGGAATCAATTCGTCCAGTGCGTCGAGCTGATGGTAAAGCGATTTCTGCTTCTGCCGTGCCTCCTGCGCATAATAGGTCTGCAAATTCGTATTGTGGAGCGGATCCCACGTGGCATATCCATCCTCGCGCGGAATGAGCCGCGTAAAGCCGCGCTCCTGCAAAACAAGCAGCTCCGGCCACCCGGCCTCCGCGTTGAAATCGCCCGCTATGATGAGCGGCGCGTCCGGCGGCACAGTTTCCGCCAGCCAGGCGCAGAGCCTCTGCGCCTCCGTGCGCTTGCAGCGGTCCATCTCCCGCATTTTTTCCTCCGCCTGCACAACCTGCTCTTTGGAGAAGCCCCATTCCCGCGCGAGGGGCGCAAGCTTTGAGCGGTTTTCGTCTGTGATCGCGGGGCCCGCGACCCAGTGCGTCACGCAGGTATAGAGTGGCTGCCCATCGTCAAGGAGGCTGCGTGTGAGCACCGCCTGCGTCAAATTATCAAAATGGCAGGAGATGAAATTGCCGCAGAAGCCCCTGCCGCCCAGGTGCTTCTGCCCAATGTAGGCGGGGGCAAGGGAGGGTCTGGCGAGAATCAGATCGCCCTCGCGCAGGTTCAGCGGGAACCCAAGCTTCCCTGCACGCAGGCCTGCCACGCCCATATGACCAAACGGAACATAGCCCAGCTCTTCCGCCAGCCGGTTTCCATACGGAAAAAGCGGATTTGCCTCATTGAGAAAAACAATATCCGGTTGCTCCTCCCGCAGGATGGCACACAGGCCCCGGAAACGCTTCTCCCGCGTCTCCTTCGATTCGTATTCCTCAAACCGGACAAGGCCGCGGTAACGGAACCCTGACCAGACATTGAGCGTAAAAAGCTTGATCCGTGCCAAACCGATCCCCTCCTAAATCAAAAGCCCTGAGAAATCCGACGATGGATGCCTCAGGGCCTTGTTGATGAATCAGCCGTTGAGGGCTGCAAAATTCTTCTTATTCGCCTGATATAGCGATTGGAAAACTGCGTAATTACGGTCATAGACCGGCTTGACAGATGAATCAGGGAGGAAGGTCTTCTTCGCCGGCACCATCCGCTTTGCCTCGTCGAGGCTCGGGAGCAGGCCAAGGCCAACTGCCACCACGACCGCCGCGCCGACCGCACCGACATTCTGCGGGCTGTCGACCGTTTCAACCTTGCGGCCGATGCAGTCCGCAAGGATCTGGCAGGTCACGTCGGACAGTGCACCGCCGCCGACGAACCGGATCGTATCCGACGTTCTTATTTTCTTTTCTTCTGTCTCCAGGAACCAGCGCAGATGAAAGCACACGCCCTCCGTCACGGCGCGGATGAGCTCCGTCTTGCCGGTCTCCAGGCTGATATTGAAGAACATGCCGCGGGCGTTCGGGTCCTCAAACGGGCAGCGGTTTCCATGCAGCCATGGGGTGAAGATCACGCCGTTCGAGCCCGCGGGAGCGTCCTGAATCACCTTCGCCATGTAATCGTACAGGCTGGTGTAGATCGCCTCTTGGGACTCCGCCACATGCTTTTTCTCCAGATAGATATCGATCTCGTCGAGCGCCAAATGGTTTTTCACCCATTCGAGGCATTTGCCCGCCGTCTCGAGCTCCGCGAAATAATTAAAGCGTCCAGGCTGCGCGCCCACGATCGCCGCAACCATGGCAGAGGCGTCCACGATGCTCTTATCGACCACGGTGGAAACCCAGCCGCTCGTGCCGCAG
>DAWDUP010000032.1:16577-17197 GCA_052346825.1 Candidatus Fimivicinus sp.
TGCCGCAGTAAATATGCGTATCGCCTAAGCCTGTCGAGCCCGCGCCCACGCCGATGAGGGAAGCATCCCCGCCTCCGCCGAAAACGGCAGTGCCCGCCTTGAGCCCAAGCTCAGCGGCGGCCTTCTCCGTGATCTCACCGACCTTATCCGTCGATTTTTTGATCGGTGCGAGGTGCTCCAGCTTCACACCGAGCATGTCGCACATCTCCCTGCTCCAGCCCTCTTTGCCCTTGCGGATATCATAAATCAGGGCGGCGAAAGCGGAATCCTGCGTCATGACGAATTCACCCGTCATTTTGCAGATCAGGAACTCCTTTACGTCCAGCCATTTATGTACACGCTTGAAATTTTCGGGCTCATGCGCCTCGACCCACTTGTATTTCCATACCGGGTCCTTTACGCTCGCCGCGACCGCGCCGGTGATCTGCAGGGATTTCAGCAGCTTAAATACATTCGCCCCCGCGATCTGCGGCCCGTAGGCGAGCCCATTTTTCAGCTCCTCCCGCGCGCGCTGGTCCATATAGCTCATCGCACGGCGCACCGGCTCGCCGTTTTTGTCAACGAGGACGACGCCCTGCATCTGCGAGCAGAAGGAAACACCCCTGATCTTTGCCGGATCC
>DAWDUP010000033.1:0-1102 GCA_052346825.1 Candidatus Fimivicinus sp.
CTACCAGCAGTGTCTGCCGCGTTTGTATAAGACAGCGTAGCGGTGTTCTTGATTTCGCCGACTGTTACAGTTTCATTCAGCGCGGTGATAACATTGATCGTGAGCGCCTTTCCGGACAGCTTTTGAAGCCCTGCCTGCTTAAAGGTGATGGTCAACAGGCCATTCACGTATGTCAACGTATAGTCTGTATCCTCAAAAAGCGTATCCTCGCCAGCTGTTACAGCCGTGCTCTTGTAGGTCAGGCGGGAATCCAGCTGATCTGTCACAACGTAGTTCTTGTAGCTCGCGATATCCGTCGGGACGGCGGGCTTGATGATCCATGTCACATCGTCGCCGATTCTCTTGGTGGATTCCAGATCATTTCCGTCCTTGGTAACATTTTTCACGATCTCGGCCGGAGTTTTGTAGTTTCTGATGCTGAGTATTTTCACATCGCCTGTTGGGGTATACGTTCCGTCTGTTGCAACAGAACCGTTATGCGTAATTTCGAATTCCCAGGTTTGCGTCGTCAGGCCGTATCCCGTAGGAGCCTCAATTTCCTTCATCTGATAGTAACCGGCAAGAAGACCATTCAGAACGATTTTACCATCACTATTGGTGGTGCGGGGGCTGCCCAACATGGCTGTATATTCGCCATCCTCCTTAGCCTTATAGGAAATCTCGAATTGTGCGCCCGGCAGCCCGGTGCCATCCTCGCCCACTTTCGTCAGAATAGCGGCACCCAGCACAGCCACGTTCTTCGGATAAACATGAACATCATAGTTCCAACCATTGCCATCGGGGTTGGTCATCGGAAGGTCAACAAGGAAATTCGGTGTTGTTTGAGTGACATGCTCAGGTTTATCTGTTTCTACAACCAGATAGCGGCCTTGATCCAGGCCTTCGAAAACAGCTACACCGCCATCCTTGGTCATTTCAGTGGCCGTAGGCTGAACGCCTTCCGGAACCGTAGTATCAGTTGTATTATCATTTACCTTATAAACTGAAAAGGTAACGCGATCCAGTGGCTTTGCCTCTTTAGGCACCAACGATGCATCCTGCTCGGAGCCGGTACCATACCCGTTGGTAAGCTTATCATAATCCGCAGGATCCATTTCGTATT
>DAWDUP010000033.1:1112-3953 GCA_052346825.1 Candidatus Fimivicinus sp.
GTTTGACGGGTTTCTCAGGATCGATGACTGCGTTTTGATACGCCGCCACCACGCCGGTTGCCAGCATCGTCGCCATCATCAGCATGGCGAGGAACAGGCAGCCAATTTTCTTCCATGAATGTTTTTTCATGCTTGAACTCCTTTCAACTTCGTTTTCTGTGCTCTCCGCGGCCCGGATAGCCGGAGGGCCGCCGCCCGGGTTCGTCAATTCTGAAGCGATTCCCCCTTTCACCGCTTCATTCCCTGTTCTCCGGGTTATTCCTCCCCCTTTTTACGGCGCTGTTTGAAATACAGCAGTGCCGCCGCGCCGACGAGTGCGAGTCCGCCGCCGGTGAACCAGAGGGTACCCGCGCCACCCGCGACGGGCAATTTGTCGTTTTCCTTATTTGGAATGGTAACGTCTGGCTGGCTTGTGGATTCGCCTTCCGTCGGCGGCGTGACTGTGCCTATTGTTTCGCCGTTAACGTTCATAAGGGTCACCATGCCGGCTTCGACCGTTACTCGAACAGGGTCTTTGGGGAGCTTGTAGCCCTCCGGGGCCTTGGTTTCATAAAGTAAGTAGTTGCCAAAGGGGATATCGTTGAAGGTCGCTTTGCCATCCTCTCCGGTTATTTTTGTAGCAACCGGATTTTCTTGATCGATAGGGTCCCAGCTTTCATCAGCCTTTACCAGTTCAAAACGTGCGCCCTTAAGCGGATTTTTTGTGTTTTCATCAACCTTTTTAATATTCAGAGAGATCGTTCTCGCTGAGAACTGGTTTTCAAATGCGGCTACAAGAGAACCAGCCTCCGGCATCGTGCCGGTGTACGCCATCTCCGATACACCGTTTACTTTGGTGGTATATCCCGCAGCGTTCGTCTCGGTGACTGTAAACTCGCTGCCGGCGGGAATCGGAAATTCCTTACTCTCTCCGTTCTTCAGAGAGAAGTTTTCCGTCGTCCCCACATAAGTAAGAGTAAAATTGAATGCTGTATCCGGAGCCGGATCCATGGGATTCTCAGAGGTGACCGCCTTGCTGACACGAAGCGTGCCTTTCTTTGGTGGATTTACGGTGATTGTCGCAGTGTCCTCAAGCGTTGGCATATACATGCCGTCGAGGGTGGCGGTGTTGTCATAACTCGTCGCATCTTGAATAGCCAAATCCGGTTTGACCTGCGCTTTGATGTAGATATCTCGAGTGAATTCCCCGGGGCTGTTATATTGATCAAACAGCGTGACGCCGTTGAACAGCGTCCAGTCCGGCATGCTGCCATCTTCCTCTCCAACGCCCATCTGAACGCTGCCCTCAACGAACACATCCTGAGGCAGGAGATCCGTCAAGATCATATTCTGCAATGGCAGCTTGCCGGTATTCTTGACGGTGATCTTGTAGATTACCCAATCGCCGCGCTCTACGGAAACGCTCTCTGTGAATGCAACGCCCTCTGCGGCGCTGTTTCCCTTTGCCACCGTTTTGGTGAGGGTGTAGCTCAAATCGAGGTCAACCTGGAGGCCTTTAATGTTCCAGCCTGGAGAACCTGTATCCAAGCCAACAGTAAAGGACTCCCCAATTTGAATATTGCCGACGTTCACATCAAAATAGCCCGATGGCGCTTTGTTATTGAGCTTCGGAGCCAGGGTTTCAAGCGTGCCCCCCGCTGCATTCTGAAACAGGATCGTATCAAAGGAGGTACTGGTTAGCTTATAGCTATACTTATCCTTATCAAACGCCTGGTTGTTAACAGAAAAAGTGCCAAGCTTACTCTCGCCACCGCTGAGGTTGTTTATGTTATGCACCAGCAAAACATGGGCGTTGTGCTGCGCATCATAATACAGGCCTGCAACGCCCCACTGGCTGTTGTTAGATTGGTCGGTATTCTCATTGGGGTAGAAGGCCGTGACGTTTTCAATCTTATCCGCGCCCAGCACCAGGGTGTAAAGCGTCTCCTCCGCGAGCGGCGCCGCAGCCTGCGAGGCGCGGTTGGGGGCCTGTGTGGCCGGCTGGCTGGGGGCGGCAGTGCTTTGCGTTGACGCCTGCGCGCTTGTGGGGGCGCTTGGTGCCGACGTGGGCGCCTCTGTGGCGTTGGTGCTTGCCGGGGCCAGGGCGGCCGCTGTGCCCTCTGCCGGGACTGTATTTTGCTGCGCAAGGTTCTGCGCGGTCGGGTTCTCCGTGGCCGGGTTCTCCGTGGTCAGGTTCTCCGTGGCCAGGCTATCCACAGCGAGGCCGCTTTCCACCGCGCTCCCGGCATAGGCGCTCGTCAGCAGCATTACCGCAATGAGCGCCAGCGCGCAGAGCCTGGCCCAGATGCGTGCCTGCTTTTTGCTTTTCATCAATCGTTTCCTCCTTTGTAACCATTTTAGAACTGACTCCCTCTAGGAAAATCCGGTCATAACGTTTCCCCCTTTATGCAACGGAATGGATGGCCAGAAAAGCGAAGCCTTTTTCAGAATCGTTTTTCTTCCCCACGATGGGCCTGTCCGGCCAAAGGGAGGGCGGATTGAGGTCCATTCGGGCTCAAAAAGTGGAAAAGCGGAAAGGGGACGAGGTGTATGACCCCCTACGGCGTAACGGCCCCGGAGACGCATATCACGTTTTCCGCTTTTCCATATATAAAAAAAGAGGATGTCAAAGCTATCCCGCAAAGCGCAGACAGGCGGCCCTGCGTGGCTGTTTTATGCGGATGTGCATTCTTTCTGCGATGGATTTGTGGTTGCGGATTCGGCAAACGAGAGCGTGCGCAGCAGCGACAGAGCCTCCTGCTGCTGCTGGTCGTTTAAAGAAAGAAATAAGGTGGCGAGTTCTTTGATTTTGTCGTCCGTGTTTCGTGTCATTGACTCAATCCCCCTTTTTTATTTGAGTTA
>DAWDUP010000033.1:3963-8794 GCA_052346825.1 Candidatus Fimivicinus sp.
CATATCCATCCTGTGTTGTCAACGAATATTCTTGACTAAAATTGTGTTGGAGATAATTTTTGCGCTTGCAATGTGGTATACTGGACTTCGCCAATCAAAGCAAAAACCCGATGGCTTTGCTCCATGCGGGGCCTGTGGTTGTGTTGCATTCCTATTTTTGAAAGGAAGCGTATCGGGTGAAAGACCGTATCAAAGCAATTCGGACGGCTTTGAAGCTGTCTCAGAGAGAGTTTGGCGAACGGCTTGGCGTGAGCCGAGATGTGATCAGCAATCTGGAATACGGAAGGGTCCAGCCCAAAGAGCTGCTGCTGCGGCATATCTGCAAATTATACGGCGTCAACGAGGAGTGGCTGCTCCATGGAAAGGGGAAGATGTTTGCGCGCGATCCCGCATCCGGTCGAAGGGCTGACGAGGCGCTTCAGATCTTCAAATCCCTGCGCCCGGAATTTCAGGACTATGCACTGGAGCAGATCAGGAGGCTGGCGAAGCTGCAGGAGCACAATGAGCAATAGGAATGAGGAAGCGCTGCGGAAAGGCTGCGCATTTTTCTATGTTGAGGGCACTCCAAAATGTGTTTGATGGAGATTCGTGTGCCGTTTTCTTTCCGATTTTTTGTTTTTTCTCTTGCATCCCGCGTATTTCTGTGCTAAACTATTTAAGCATTTGTTTTCCGTCGTACCACTGCGACGGGGTTCATGCCGGCTTTATGCCAGACATTGAAACGGACGGTCCGCTTCCGCCGTAGGCGGTATGAACGCCTGTAAATGGAAGGAGGAAATCATTCAAAATGGACGCTTTGAAGATCATTGCGCAGGGACAGCTGAAGGAAGACGCGCCGGCGATGCGCGTGGGCGATACCGTTAAGGTTCATGTGAAAATTCGCGAGGGCGAGCGCGAGAGAATTCAGGTGTTTGAGGGCACTGTCATTGCCAAAAGAGGCAGCGGCGTATCCGAAACCTTCACCGTGCGCCGTGTTTCCTACGGCGTTGGCGTGGAAAGGGTTTTCCCAGTGCACTCCCCCAATGTTGCGAAGGTTGAGCTGGTCCGCTCCGGTAAGGTGCGCAGGAGCAAGCTGTACTATCTGCGCGACAGGGTCGGTAAGGCTGCAAAAGTTAAGGAACAGCTTCGCTGAGGGCAGAAGTACAGAAGGGACAAGGGTGACACCTGCGTCCCTTTTTTGTTAGGATGATTTGCATGCGCAGATATGAGGAATCTATTATTGAATTTGACGAGATTCAGGCACCCCACACGAAATGGAGCACGGTTTACGAGATTCTGGATTCGTTTTCCTGGGCGATGCTGCTCGTGATGGTCCTGTTTACTTTTTTCTGCCGCCCGTTCTGGGTCAGCGGAGACTCCATGGAGCCCACGCTGCAGAACCATAACTGGGTGGCGGTGACGACAATCGGCTTTCGTGCGCAGCGGGGCGATATCGTTGTGGTCACGCAGCCGAACGCCCGCCATGAGCCGCTCATCAAGCGGATCATCGCCGTTGAGGGCGATACGGTTGATATCAACGCACCGGCGCATACCGTCTCTGTCAATGGGGAGATTCTGGACGAGCCCTATATCAGCGAGCCGATCGAAAAGAGCGGGGATATGACTTTCCCGATCCGGGTGCCGCAGGGCCATGTGTTTGTCATGGGTGATAACCGGAATGATTCGCTTGACAGCCGGTCGTCCATGATCGGCTTTATCGATACGCGCTACATTGCAGGCAGGGCTGCATTCCGTTTGATCCCTGTAGGGCAGTGGAAAATCGGATAAGCTTCGGCAGATTTTGAATGGAACAATATTTCGGAGCGGAGGTTATAAAATGGATACAGAAGAAAAAGTACCGCAGGCAGAGCAGCCGGTTCAGCCGGAAAAGCCAAAGGAGAAACAAATGTCGCCCGCGCGAAAAAAGCTGGTGTCCGGCATATATGAATTTGCAGATATCGTTGTATCAGCTCTGCTGGTGATCTTTGTAATTTTCACCTTCCTGTTCCGCTTGGTCGGCGTGGAGGGGCAGTCCATGGTGCCGACGCTGCAGGAAAGTAACCGCCTGCTGGTATCGAGCAGCCGGTATGTGCCGCAGTACAAGGATATTGTGATTATTACGCAGCCGAATATCTTTCACGAGCCGATTGTCAAGCGCGTGATTGCCACGGAAGGTCAGAAGGTAGACATTGATTTTGAAAAGGGGATCGTCTATGTCGATGACAAAGCGCTCAACGAGCCCTATGTCAATGCGCCGACGCTGACGAAGGAGGGCGTGGAATTTCCGGTCACTGTCCCTGCGGGACATGTGTTTGTGATGGGCGATAACCGCAATTGGTCGACCGACAGCCGTTCGCCTGATATCGGATTCATCGATGCACGCTATGTGTTGGGTAAGGTGGAGGGCCGTATCACGCCGCTGGGGCACTGGTCGGTATATGACTGAGCAGCACTGGAAAAGGTAAAGGT
Organism: Candidatus Fimivicinus sp.; assembly: GCA_052346825.1. Classification (GTDB taxonomy): domain Bacteria; phylum Bacillota; class Clostridia; order Oscillospirales; family Acutalibacteraceae; genus Fimivicinus. The sequence continues at coordinate 6,412 of DAWDUP010000033.1, forward strand.
ATCGATTCATGAGCGATTTTCAAAAGCAGACCGTTCAGTGGTTTCCCGGCCATATGGCCAAAACGCGGCGGCAGATCAAGGAAAGCCTGCCCCTTGTGGATGCGGTGACCGAACTGCTTGACGCGCGGGTCCCCTTGAGCAGCCGCAATCCAGAGCTTAATGAGCTGATTGCCAATAAGCCGCATATTATACTGCTCAATAAGTGCGATATGGCGGACGAGGCGGCCTCACGCCGCTGGAAAGCATGGTTCGACGGGCGGGGTACGCCCGCTCTGGCGGTGGACTGCCGCTCCGGGCGCGGGCTGAACGCCTATGGCGAAACGGTGCGCACACTTTTGCAGGATAAAATTCAATTGAATATTGAAAAGGGGATGCCGGGCCGCGCGCTGCGCATGATGGTCGTCGGGATTCCGAACACGGGCAAGTCCTCTTTCATCAACCGGATGGCGGGCCGCAGCCGCGCGAAGGTGGCGGATAGGCCCGGCGTAACCCGGCAAAACCAGTGGTTTGCAATCGGCGGCGGGATCGAGCTGCTCGACACGCCCGGCGTGCTCTGGCCGAAGTTTGACGACCCGGAGGTTGGGAACCGTCTGGCCTTTATCGGCTCGGTCAAGGACGAGGTCGTCGATGTGGAAACGCTCGCGGTCAGGCTGCTCGCCGTGCTGAGCGCGCAGTACCGGGACCGGCTGTGCGATCGGTATAAGCTGGATGAGGCGGCTGCTGCGGAATGCGGGCCCTATGAGCTGCTGGAGCTGATCGGCCGTAAGCGCGGCATGCTTGTGCGCGGCGGCGAAATCGATACGGAGCGGGCGAGCGCCATGCTGCTGGACGAATACCGCGCAGGCCGGCTGGGGCGTATTACACTGGAGTTCCCGCCAGGAGCCTGAGAAAGGCCGCGGCAGGAAAGTTTACGAAAAGATCAAAAAATTGGATAAGAGCAGGCCGGCGGATCACTGCCGGCCATTTTACATAAAGAAGGCATTCGTGGAGGGAAGAGGATCGGAATGGAAGAAATCAACTGGTACTTATACGAAGAGGAGGCTGCGGCGGAAGGCTTTTCCTGCGTGTGCGGCATCGATGAGGCGGGCCGGGGGCCGCTGGCAGGCCCCGTTTTTGCCGCCTGCGTCGTGCTGCGCCCGGGAGAGGAAATTGCAGGGCTCAATGATTCCAAAAAGCTCAGCGAGAAAAAACGGGAGCTTCTGTTCGATGAGATCACCGCCCACGCGGCGGACTATTCGATTGCGATGGCGAGCGAACAGGAGATTGACGAAATCAATATTTTACAGGCGACTTGTCTCGCCATGCGCAGGGCATTTAACGATCTGCATACAAAGCCAGACCTCGCGCTCATCGACGGAAACCGTGCCCCCGGTTTGGAAGTAGCGGAGCGCATGATCGTCAGGGGGGATGCAAAGTCCGCCTCAATTGCAGCTGCTTCCATTCTCGCCAAGGTCAGCCGTGACCGCTACCTGTACGATCTGGACAGCAGGTATCCCCAGTACCAGTTTGCAAAACATAAGGGCTATGGGACGAAGCTGCATTATGAGATGCTCGCACAATACGGAATTTCTCCAGTGCATAGAAGGTCCTTTTTGAAGAATCTGGAACGCCATGGAAAGTAATCGGCGGCTTCGTCTGCCAATCCATCGGAAAGAACGCTATTGTGCGGCTTTTTTGATAAGGAGGCTTTCGTTATGACTCGGAATTCATCCGGCCCGCTCGGCGAGCGTGCCTGTGCGCAGCATCTGCGGAAAAAAGGCTACCGGATCCTGGATGCCAATTATCGCACCCGATTCGGCGAAATCGACATGATCGCGGAGCAGGGGCCATATATTGTATTTGTCGAGGTGAAAGCGCGCGGCCCGCAGGCGATCGCTTCCCCTATGGAAGCGGTTACACCCGCCAAGCAGCAGAAGCTGGTGCGCACTGCATCCCTGTATCTTGCCGCGCATCCGTGCACACTGCAGCCACGCTTTGATGTGATGGAGGTGGAGATGAGCGCACAGGGGACGGTGCGGAAAATCCGCCATCTAAAAAACGCCTTTGACGCACAGGATTACGGATAAGCGGGAGGAATACACATGCGGCTCTTTGACTTGCATTGCGATACCGCGGGCGAATGCTGGAAACAGAACAAAGATCTTTTTAAAAACGACCTGCACCTTTCTCTGAAAAGGGGCGGCGCTTATGCGCCGTGGCGCCAAGTCTTTGCCATTTTTATCCCCGATACCTGCCGCGGGGAAGCGGCGTGGGATTATTTCCGGCAGGCATATGCATATTTTTCGGATCAGCTCGAAAAACACAGCGATGCGGTTTCCCTGTGCTGCACAGCCGGCGATATGGCCAGGGCACAACGGGAGGGGAAATGCGCGGCCATCCTCGC
>DAWDUP010000033.1:8804-16951 GCA_052346825.1 Candidatus Fimivicinus sp.
GGAGGGCGGAGCGGTGCTTGGTGGAGCACTTACCCGCATCCGGGGGCTCTATGATCTGGGCGTTCGGCTGATGACGCTCACCTGGAACGGGGAAAACGAGCTCGGCTGCGGCTGCGGCAAACGGTTCGCAGGCGGCCTGACGCAGTTCGGCAGGGAGGCAGTCAGGGAGATGGAGCGCGTCGGCATGGCAGTGGACGTATCGCATCTGAGCCGGCGTAGCTTCTACCATGTAGCCCAAATAGCGGAACGGCCCTTCCTTGCATCGCATTCAAACTGCGATGCAGTGTACCGCCATCCCCGCAGCTTGACGGACCGGCAGATCAGCTGCGTGGTATCGCACGGCGGACTGATCGGCGTAAATCTTTACAAATCCTTTCTCGGCAAGCCGGGCGACGTGGGTTTTGCGGCAGCTTACCGCCATATCGCGCACCTTCTGGAGCGCGGCGCAGAAACCGCAATGGCGCTTGGCAGCGATTTCGACGGCTGTGAGATGGATCCGGCCTTTGCAGGAATCGAAAAGCTGCAGGCTTTTCAGGCCTACCTTTTGGAGCGGGGAGTGCCGGCAGAACAGGCCGATGCGCTTTTTTATAAAAATGCCGAGAAATTTTTTCAAAACCTTTTACAGCCGAAGGCGGATATGTTAAAATAAATGATCATGGGTGATTATCAACAATTAAAAGAAAGCAAATAAAGGGGTTTAAAACGATGCTGTACACGAGCACAAGGGATAAAAGCGTCCATGTTTCCTCTGCACAGGCCATCGCGCAGGGCATATCTGCCGATGGCGGCCTGTTTGTCCCGGAGGACATTCCAAAGCTTTTGCTGGACCAGATTGCCATGCTTGCAAAGCTTGATTATATCGAACGTGCTAAAGCGGTTTTGTCGCTGTATTTAACGGATTTCACGCCGGAAGAGCTGGATCAGTGCGTGCGCAGTGCCTATGCACCGGGCAAATTCAGCTCTCCCAAGGTTGCGCCCATCGCGCATCTGTCCGACAATATCCATATGCTGGAGCTGTGGCGAGGGCCGACCTGCGCTTTTAAAGATATGGCGCTTCAGCTCTTGCCCCATCTGCTCACCGTAGCTGCCTCCAAGACGGCTGAGGGTAAGACCATTGTCATTCTGGTCGCCACCTCCGGCGATACGGGCAAGGCGGCGCTCGAGGGCTTTAAAGATGTGCCCAATACAAAGATTCTCGTCTTTTATCCAGACGAGGGCGTAAGCCCCATGCAAAAGCTGCAAATGACGACACAGGAGGGGGAAAACGTCGGTGTTTGTGCGATCCGCGGCAATTTCGATGATGCGCAAACCGGCGTCAAGGCGATCTTCACAGACCCGGCCATCGCCGCACGGCTTGCGGAAAAGAATATGATGTTTTCCTCCGCCAACTCGATCAATTGGGGCCGCCTCGTCCCGCAGATCGTCTATTATATCTCTGCCTACTGCGATCTTCTCAACGAAGGCTCCATTGCGCTCGGCGACAAAATCAATGTGGTCGTTCCGACGGGTAATTTTGGCAATATTCTGGCGGCTTACTATGCGCGCAGAATGGGCCTTCCGATCAAGAAGCTGGTCTGCGCCTCCAATGCGAACAATGTCCTGACGGACTTCCTTCAGACGGGCCGTTATGACCGCAACCGTAGCTTTTTCACCACCATGTCGCCCTCCATGGATATCCTGATTTCGAGCAATCTGGAGCGGTTGCTCTTCGATTTATGCGAACGTGACGACGGCCAAGTGCGCACATGGATGGATAGCCTGAAAACGGGCGGCTGCTACGATGTAGGCAAACCGATCCTCAGCAAGCTTAAGACACTCTTCGATGCCGGCTGCTGTAATGATGGCCGCACGAAGACGACCATCCGGGAGACCTATCACCATACGCATTACCTGTGCGATACACACACGGCGGTGGCTGTAGATGTATGTAAGCAATACCTACTGCGCACCGGGGACAATACGCCGATGCTGATCGTTTCGACGGCCAACCCCTTCAAATTTTCCGCGAGTGTGCTATCCGCGGTGAAAAACGGGCAGGCGGAGAGTGCTGACGAATTCGGCATGGTGCAGGAGCTCTCTGAGCTGACCGGGGAAAAGGTGCCGGTGCAGCTGGCGAACCTTGCGCAGAAAAAGCAGCGCTTCAAGCAGGTCTGCGAGCGGGAAAACATGAAAGACGTTGTCTATGAGATGCTTGGAATTCACGAGTAACAGGCGCATGATTTGAGATAAGGCTGCTGCAAATCCTTTGCAGCAGCCTCGCGCACTCTTTTTTAGAATTTTACTGCATGCCATTATCCGGCTCATAGGTCGCACACTCCGTCTCGGACGAACTGCACGCGTTGCGCGGCCCGACTTGGATCTTGCCGGCCATGCACTTCGTATGGCCATCATGGTATACGCAGCTTGTGACGCTGCAAGAGATATCGCTGATTTCCCTGATGTGTTCCTTGCCCATCGTAACGCCTCCTTTCACGGCGCTTTTTGCGCCCGGTTTTAGCATTTGCATCATTTGCTTTTCTATGCGGTGGCAAACGGGGGAAAAATCAAAATCTGATTGCTAAAAATCTTCAGGAGGAAAATAAGATGTCGCTTTTTGCCATCGCGGATACGCATTTGTCCCTGGCTGCGGATAAATCGATGGAGATTTTTTCCGGCTGGAAGGATTATGTGACGCGTCTAGAGACAAATTGGCGCGCCGTGGTGGGCGAAGAGGACACGGTCGTGGTTGCGGGGGACGTTTCATGGGGAATGTCGCTTCAGGGAGCGCTCCGGGACTTTCAGTTTCTGGATATGCTTCCCGGAAAAAAGCTCCTGCTCAAGGGAAATCACGATTACTGGTGGTCAACGCGCCGCAAGATGGATCTCTTTTTTGAAGAGCACGGGCTGACTTCGCTGCGCATCGTCCACAATGACGCGTGCCTGGTGGGCGGCGTTGCCGTGTGCGGTACGCGCGGCTGGTTTTTTGATGCAGAGGAAGATGCCGATAAAAAGGTCGTCCTGCGCGAGGCGGGCAGGCTGCGCGCATCTATTCAGGCTGCCAGGGCGTTCGGCGGCGAGCCCGTCGTATTTTTGCACTATCCGCCGCTGACGCAGGGGGCGCGGTGTGAGGAAATCATGCAGGTCCTTGTGGAAGAGGAGGTACACCGCTGCTATTACGGCCATCTGCACGGACCGGCGACACGTGCGGCAGTAACAGGCGAACGGGAGGGCATTCAGTTTTCCCTGATTTCGGCCGATTATTTGAATTTTTGCCCAAGGCTGGTATCCCCTTCGACGGCTGGACAAAGAGAAGGGGCCCTTTCGCAAGGATCGCTTTGAACCGGATTCCGGAAAGAAGGAAAAAATGGGATTGGTTCTGATGACGGGCAAGTCATCCGGAGATGGCACGGACGATTCATGAAGAATCTGTAAAGAATTTTAGTTTTTCAAAAAAAACTGGAAATTGGCTCATGTATCTGCTATAATAGCTTAGTTAAACTGCAACAGATGTACAGGAGGAAAAATAAGATGAGTTTAAAAGCAGCGACCAAGTTGGAAGAGGCCGGTGTATACGAACTGGAAGTAACGGTTGATGCCGCAACGTTTGAGGACGCTGTCAACAAAGCGTATCTCAGGCAGAAAAAGAATATTACCGTGCACGGCTTCCGCAAGGGCAAGGCTCCCCGTGCCTTCATCGAGCGCGTCTACGGCCCTGAGGTCTTTTATGAGGATGCCATCGAGATCGTCTATCCGCAGGCGGTCAGAGAGGCTGTGGAGGAATCCGGCCTGAAAACGGTTTACGAGCCTTATGATCCCAAGGTAGAGGATATGAGCAAGGACGGTGCCGTCATCAAGGTAAAGGTTGCTGTGAAGCCTGAGGTGGAGCTGGGCGAATATAAAGGCCTGGAAGCCGAGAAAGCGGCTGTCGAGGTCAAGGACGAAGAGGTCGACGAGGAAATCGGGAAGATGCGCGAACGCAACGCCCGTTACATCAGTGTGGAGGATCGTGCTGCACAGGACGGCGATATGGCTGTGATCGATTTCGAGGGCTTTGTCGACGGTGTCGCCTTCGAGGGCGGCAAGGGCGAGAATTACGACCTGACGCTCGGCTCCCACCAGTTCATCCCGGGCTTTGAGGAGCAGGTGGTCGGCCACAATGCGGGCGAGGAGTTTGAAATCAACGTCACCTTCCCGGAGGAATATGCCGAGGAGCTCAAGGGCAAGGACGCCACCTTCAAAATCAAGCTCCATGAGATCAAGCAGAAAGAGCTGCCGGCACTCGACGACGAGTTCGTCAAGGATGTCAGCGAGTTTGACACGCTGGATGAGCTGAAGGCAGATACCAAGAAAAAGATGCTTGAGCACAAGCAGGAGCATGCGGACGAGGACTTCGAGCACGCGTTGCTCGATCAGCTTCCCGCTCTGGTGACGGCGGAAATCCCGCAGCTGATGTTTGACCGTGCCGCGCAGGAGGAATTCGATGAGTTCAATTACCGCCTGCAGTCCCAGGGGATCGATTTTGATACTTATCTCAATTATACCGGCATGGAGCGCGATGCGATGATGTCCATGTACCGCGAGCAGGCCGAGACCAATGTCAAGACCCGCCTTGCGCTGGAAAAAATCGTGGAGCTTGAGAAGATTGAGCCTGCTGAGGATGAGGTAGAGGCGGAGTATACAAAGCTTGCTGAGAACTATAAGATGGATGTCGATAAGATCAAGGATGCAATTCCCGCCGCAGACATCACGGCAAACCTCGCTGTGCGTAAGGCCATCGATTTCCTTAAACAGAACGCCGTTGCTAAGAAAAAGAAGGCGACCCACAAGAAGAAGGCTGCTGCTGAGGAGAAGAAGGCGGAAGCGAAGGAAGCGGAATAATTTTTTCGCCTCGTTTAAAAGGAACGCCGTTTGTGCAATACTAAGGGCATGTCCCGCTGTGTGGGGACGGCTGTTCACAGGCGCACTTTACAAGCATGAAGAGACTGTTGCTAAATGCAGATCGATGCGTTTTGCAGCAGTCTCTGAATCCTATTATATCCGGCTCGAGCCCCGCGCCAGCCGGCACATTTAAAGGGGGATCTCCAAAATGAGCTTAGTACCAATGGTAATCGAGCAGACCAGCAGGGGAGAAAGGCAGTTTGATATATTTTCCCGCCTGCTCAATGACCGCATCATCGTGCTCTGCGATGAGGTTAACCAGACGACGGCGAGCCTGGTCGTTGCACAGATGATATTTCTGGAGGGGCAGGATTCCGAGAAGGATATCAGCTTCTATATTAACAGCCCCGGCGGTTCTGTGACAGATGGCCTTGCAATTTATGATACGATGCAGTATATCAAATGCGACGTTTCCACCATTTGTATGGGCATGGCGGCAAGCATGGGTGCGTTTCTGCTCGCCGCGGGAACAAAGGGGAAGCGCCTTGCTCTGCCCAACAGCGAGGTGATGATTCATCAGCCCTCCGGCGGCATGCAGGGGCAGGCGACTGATATGGAGATCACGACCCGCCATATCATCAAAACCAAGGAGCGCCTGAATAAGATCCTGGCGGCCAATACAGGCAAGCCTTACGATGTGATCTGCCAGGATACGGAGCGCGATAATTTCATGAGCGCGCAGGAGGCGCTCGAGTATGGCCTGGTCGACCGCGTGATTGAGCACCGGTAAAGCGATCAGGCGGGGGAGGTATAGAGCAGATGCCAAGAGATGATGACAATAGCCAGAAGGGCGTACGCTGTTCGTTCTGCAACAAAACACAGGATCAGGTGGATACGCTGGTTGCAGGGCCGGGTGTGTTCATCTGCAATGAGTGCGTGGAGCTTTGCCGCGAGGTCATTGAGGACGAGGATCGCCCGCACCGCCACGGCGGAAGGGACGACGCAAATTTCACCTTGCCCACGCCGGAGGAGATCAAGGACCAGCTCGATGAATATGTCATTGGGCAGGAGCAGGCGAAAATCGCGCTGAGCGTGGCCGTTTATAATCATTATAAGCGAATCTATTTCAGCAAGGGCGCAGACGTGGAAATCCAGAAAAGCAATGTTTTGCTTTTGGGCCCAACCGGTGTCGGTAAAACGATGCTCGCGCAGACGCTCGCGCGGATTCTCAACGTGCCGTTTGCCATTGCGGACGCAACAACCCTGACGGAGGCCGGCTATGTCGGTGAGGATGTGGAAAATATCCTGCTGCGGCTGATTCAGGCGGCGGACTATGATATCGAACGCGCCGAGCATGGCATTATTTACGTGGATGAAATCGATAAGATTTCCCGCAAGAGCGAGAATGCGTCCATCACTCGCGATGTCAGCGGCGAGGGCGTACAGCAGGCACTGCTGAAAATCCTGGAGGGTACCGTCTCCAATGTCCCACCGCAGGGCGGGCGCAAGCATCCTCAGCAGGAGTTTATCCAAATCGACACAACAAATATCCTCTTTATCTGCGGCGGTGCATTTGACGGCATTGAAAAGATCGTGGAAAACCGGATGGGAAATTCTTCTCTTGGCTTTGAGGCTGTGATCCGCAGCAAAAAGGACGTGGAGCTGTCCACGATCATGGAGAAGGTCATCCATCAGGATCTCGTCAAATTCGGCCTGATCCCGGAACTGGTCGGCCGGATGCCGGTCATCACGGCGCTGCATTCGCTCGACCGGGAGGCGCTCGTGCGCATCCTAACAGAGCCGAAAAATGCGGTGATCAAGCAATATAAGAAGCTGTTTGAGATGGATCAGGTGGAGCTCGATTTCGATCGGGATGCGCTGGACGCGATTGCGGATCAGACACTCGAAAAAGAGACAGGGGCCCGCGGACTGCGTTCCATTATGGAAAAGCTGCTCACGCCGATCATGTACACCATTCCTTCGGATTATACCATCGAGCGGGTTCAGATCACGGCGGCCTATGTTAAGGACAATCAGCCGCCCTTGATCGAAAAGAATCCCAACCGCAAGCCCATGCGACTGAAGGCCGCCACGCTTGTGGAGAAACCGCGGCCGCGTTCATCGGCGGTCTGATAAAGGCATATCACATGGATGGCGGCGCTGATACGTCCGGTTTTTGTGGCGTTGGCACCGCCATTTTGATCATTTTGAAGGATTTTTCAGATTTGCAGGGGAAATAGGGCTTGACGCGAGAAGGGGATTGTGGTAAAATAATGCCCGTCGCTTGAAGGACCAGGCTGCTTTTATTTTCATAGGCGGGCGTAGTTCAGTGCTAGAACACCGGCCTTCCCGGTCGGAGAGGTGGGTTCAATTCCTGCCACCCGCTCCACTTTTTTCTCAGAGAAGATTTGGCGCACGTTTCGAAGGCTTTTCATGCGGGTGTAGTTCAATGGCAGAATCCCAGCCTTCCAAGCTGGTTGTGTGGGTTCGATTCCCATCACCCGCTCCAGTTTTTCTTTCTTTATGCGCTTGTAGCTCAGGTGGATAGAGCAACTGCCTTCTAAGCAGTGGGCCAGGGGTTCGAGTCCCTTCAAGCGCGCCAATATGGTGGGTATAGCTCAGCTGGTTAGAGTGCCAGGTTGTGGCCCTGGAGGTCGTCGGTTCGAACCCGATTACCCACCCCATTTGACTTTTCCGTACGCAAGGCGAAAGCTTTGCGTATTTTGGTATCAGTCCATAAAATAAGCATATTGGGGTGTAGCCAAGGGGTAAGGCAACGGACTTTGACTCCGTCATCCGCTGGTTCGAATCCAGCCATCCCAGCCAGTCGAGAGCCTCGACGCGCAAGCCGCGTTCGAGGCCTTTTCTTTTTTACGGCAAAGCGCTCGTGTTGAAGCGGGTATCTATTTTGTCAGCGCTTTCCACGTCGGAATGGACTACGCTCCATTCAAAAAGCCCGGCTTCGGCCGGGCTTTTTGTCATTTCTCCTCCCCGCCAAAAGGCACGCTCGGCTCCCTTACCTGGTTGTAAACGTCCTCGCGACGCCCCGCTCTCATTAACACTTCTTACGGGCGCCTGCGGCGCGTGAGATTTTTTATCTTACCTTTCCAGCAGGTTGGGCCTGCGCGGCCTGAGCGCGATCCAATTTCTTCTTCCCTTGTCATGGCGATCAGAAAAGGTAAACATAATGTATAATTGTTACGAAATGGTTCTGACGCAAGTTGTGATGCAGGTTTCGCTGACGCGACTTCATTCTCTTTGCTCGATGCAAAGAGAACGAAGCAAGAGAA